>DKPS01000152.1 GCA_002471345.1 Saprospiraceae bacterium UBA7328 | reverse complement strand
ACGCCAATATCTCAGATCTACATCCAATTTTGCTGACATGAGAATAGCAACTATACAGGCAGCTTCTGAAGACTATGGTCAGAATGTAGCAAGTGCTGTAGCTAATGCTTTTGATGCCGTGGGAATAAGTGGTGAAAATGTCACCCAAGAGGTCGAAGACTTTGATGAGAACCCAGGAGATGAATATGTCGTTTGGAGCGATGTAGATCTCAGCAAAGTAAGTATAAATACAGCTTCAGGAGAAGAGTTTGGTACTATAAGCTCTACATCGCACATAAGTCGACCTAGTGTTACTGACAATGGCCAATTTATCATTTTTGTAAATCAGAATAAGCAGATCCAAGCTGTAGAAATTAATTGGTCTACACAACAAATTACAAGAGACTTCATAGTCACTGAATCTGGTGAATATAGAAATGCTGTAATCTCTAGAGACGGAAGTAAAATTGCAGCACTTACCGGTGATCTCAATATAGGAGAGTTTGACAATAAACTGATAGTCTTCGACTTAGTGGGTAATACTAGTCAGGAGTATGAACTTTTTAACCCTACTTTTTCTCAAGACAATACATCTACAGAGGGTGTGAAATTTGCTGATGTTTTAGAATTTGATCTCAGTGGTGAGAATATTATATACGATGCCTTTAATGAATTATCTGGAGCTCTTGGACAAGACTTGAGTTATTGGGATATAGGTGTAATAAATGTTTGGAATAACGCTGAAAACAGATATGCTTTAGGTAACATTTTTAAACTCTTTAATGGCCTCCCTGAAGATGTAAGTATAGGAAATCCTACTTTTTCAAAAAACAGTCCGAATATCATAGCTTTTGATTTTATTGAAGAAGGTGAGACTGACGAAGACAGAAAATTTTCAGTCTTAGGTGTAAATAGAGAAACTGGTGATATCAATGAAATATTTGAAAACAACACTCCTGGCTATCCTTCCTACTCTCTCAAGGATGACAAGATAATCTTCTCTGTGGAGAATAGTGGAAAAGATATACTGGCCATTACTGATCTGAATGAAGATAAGATATCCGCTACTGGAGATGCTTTTATCTTTATTGAAGATGCTGACTGGGGAGTCTATATGGGCAATGGAGTTCGAGATTTATCCACAGCAACTGAGGAAGAGATCAAAATAGATGGAGTATTGTCCATAAATCCTAATCCAGTATCAGATATATTGAGAATCAATGTGCTGGATAAATCATTAGCTAAAGGACATGTTTCACTTTATACAATGCAAGGACAAAGAATAGTGGACCAATCTTTTGATCAAACAACAGACATCTCTACAAGTCATTTATTGCCAGGCACATATATAGTGAAGTATACGGTAGGCAAGTCTAATGTATTTAGAAAGGTAGTAAAATTGTAATAGAACTAATCCTTCAACCCTTCTTTGAAAAAGAGCTTTTGGTCAAGTATATCATCCTAGTAAAGTGATCTCATTTTTAATCAATCACGGAGTTACTTGAATACATTATCAAGAAGACACTTCCCCTCATTTCCAAAGAAAGGATATCTTGGATCATTATAAAGTGTGACCTATTTAAAAATTTCAATCCTTATCTAATATCTCGTCTATTCTGTTTACTAACTCAGCATTGTGATATTTCATGCTTCTATTATTGTTTTTCGATTTAGATAAAAGTTCTTTTAGCTCAGTTAAATGACCATACACCATAGGCTGAATATCACTTCTCATCACTTGGTCATCATCACTTTCTAATAAGTCCTTCATTTTCTCTACATAAGCTCTTTGCGCTCCTCTTTTCACAGCATCTACATTGGATTTTCCATTTCCAAACATCCCAGTTCTTGTGTCCAAGAACAGTCGATCCAGACTATAAGCAGCGCTGCCATTTAATGTTTCATTTTCTTCCATTCTCATCAGCCGGTCAGTTTGGAAGAGTAAATTGAGGTTTCTGTCCTGAGCTGTTCTTATTTTTCCAATATGGCCAGTATAATCGATGTAAGAGTATACTTCCTTATCCATTAACCAAGTTGGTGTGTTATACAAATGACGTAGCATAAAATTCACCGCTCTGGCTTGCTTATCTTTGTCTACATGAGTAAATACTGCTCCATTTTCATCAGCAGTTTTTGAATACTTATAGATACCTCCTACATTCCTTGTCACATGGCCATAATATCTATTCAACTGAGAAAATACATTACTATATAGTTCTTCTAAATCATCATAAGTTTCACCCGGTTCATCTGCCCACTTAGTAAGTTGTGGCACTATGCGTTTCAGGTTTTTTATTCCTAATTCTGATGCCAGCATCGCATCATGTCCTAGATCTTCAGTTTGTGCTGTAGGATCTATTCCTGTGATTTGCCCAAACCTATATTCTGGTTGATCTGCTTTTTCTAAAACCCAATTGTGAAGAATTGGTTTTTCATCTTCACTAGTCAAAGCATCAGGGATATATTTATATCCATAGATAATGCTCCACTCATCATATTCTCCTATACCTGGATACATATTTGTTACTCCATCTTCTGGTTGTGCGATGTAGTTAAATCTAGCATAATCCATGATAGAAGGAGCTGTACCATGTGTATCCGTAAAAGATTTTGACCTTAAAGAATCGACATGATAAGCCGAACTAGAGCCCATGTTATGAGGTAATCCTAAGGTATGACCAACTTCATGAGCTGCAACAAATCTGATGAGTTCGCCCATTACTTCATCTTTAAATTTTACTCCTTGAGCCTCCTTATTGATAGCTGCTGTCTGAATAAAGAACCAATTACGAAGAAGATTCATCACATTATGATACCACAGAATATCACTCTCTAAAATTTCTCCAGTACGTGGATCATGTACGTGAGGCCCTTGAGCGTTTTGTATATCGGTACTTATATATCTAATCACACTATATCTCACATCTTCTGGGCTCCAATCAGGATCTTCTTCTTTGCTCGGTGGATCAGCAGCATATATTGCATTTTTAAACCCTGCAGCTTCAAATGCAGGTTTCCAGTCATCCACACCTTGCTTGATAAAAGGTTTCCATTTGTCAGGTGTAGCTGGATCTATATAGTAGACAATTGGTTTTATTGGTTCTACAAGTTCCCCTCTTTTGTAAGCCTCAATGTCTTTAGGTACAAGTTTCCATTTGGTGATATATCTTTTCTCTGCCGCTCTTTGTTCATCTGAGCTATAGTCATTTTGTCTTATAGAGAAATACGATACTCTCTCGTCATATCTCCTTGCAATCATCTGGTCTTCTGGTAACAGAATGAATGATTGATTCATTTGTAATGAAAGCGTTTGAGTAATGTTATTATCGGGCAAATTATCTCCTCTGTATGTGAGCACATGCCTCACCTCCACATTCTCAGGAAAACTTTTCATATACTCAATAAAGCTTCTTTTATCATCAAGGCCTTTTATTCCAAAGTTCTTTCTCTGGCTATCTCTGAGCGCTCCTATCATTGCAACATCCTTTGTGAAAAGTGGATTGACTTCTATGATACTTGAATTCTTTTCTTTCCCAGTAGCGGCTATACTCAGAACTTGGATTACAGGTTCGAAGTTATTATTGACCACTGAATTATAAATTGGATCATCTTCACTAGCCACACTATTGTATGACACGGATCTCAGAATTATATTGTCACCTTTTTTCTGAAATCTGATCACTTGCTGCGGCCTTGACTTCATTCCTGCTCCTCCAAAATTTAGATTTTTTACAAAACCAGAAATTCGACTCACGACCAATATTTCCTTCTCCAAAAGATCATCTGGAATTTCGAAATAATACTTATCATTTACTTGATGGACAGCAAACAAGCCTTCATCTGTCAAGGCATCCTCAGTAATCAGGTCAGCGTATTCTTTAGGGCCCTTATCTTTTTTTACTTGGGAACTGTCCTTCTGGCCTATTATAGCCGTGGACGTTATCAAAAAGAAAATTGTTAAAATGAAAATTGGATTCTTTTTCATACCTCAGTTTTAGTCTTTTCAAGTTTATCTTATTATTCTTTGGCAAAAGAGTTTTTACTTATACCATTGTTGTTTTTTTTCATCTCGAGACGATCTAATCATCTGCATATCTTTCAAAATTGCTATTATTATGCCAGAAGCCTAATTAATTCTTTTAGAATTATGAAGGCCTCTGAATTCTTCAAATCCAAAATGAGGGAATCATAAGTTTTCAATCTAAAAAACTATTAATGCCAAAAGAGAATACGCTCCTCGATTTATTCTATGAAAAAGAATCCAATACACCTGAAAAAGTATTTCTACGTCAACCTTTTGGTGATAAATGGAAAACATATACATGGAAAGAAGTAGGCCAAATATCTAGGAAAATAGCCACTGCGATACAATCCTATAATCTTCCACCAAAAAGTAATATTGGCCTGGTTTCGAAGAACTGCGCAGAGTGGATTATGACGGATTTAGCTATTATGATGTCAGGTCATGTATCAGTCCCGTTGTATGCTACACTCACTGGAAAACAATTAAATGAAGTTCTTACGATCGGTGATGTAGAGTTAGTCTTTATTGGAAAAATTGATGAGTGGAAAGATATGAGCACGGGCATCCCTAAAGACATGCCAATCATCAAATTTCCGCAATATTCCTCGGGAGCAATTATAGATAAAGGTACAGCTTGGGAGGACCTTTTAGAACAACACAAGCCATTAGAGGGTTATCCAGTGCCGAATTTTGAAGATACATGGACGATTGTTTTTACATCTGGTACCACAGGCACACCAAAAGGAGTCGTATTGTCCTATAAAAAACTAAAAGATCTTTTGGATGCTTCCAAAGAGAGTAATAATCTAAAAGTATCTTTTGATGGTGACAATAGATATTTCTCTTTTTTACCTCTGAATCATATAGCAGAAAGAATGATTGTAGAAAATACTGCCATCACTTATGGTGGAAGTATTTCGTTTGCTGAAAATCTGCAAACTTTTACTCAAAATCTTGTGGACACAAGCCCAACTGTATTTTTTGCTGTACCCAGAATCTGGACTAAATTTCAACTGGGCTTACTCAGTAAAATGCCGCAAAAAAAACTGGATAGATTGCTGTCCATCCCAATAGTGTCTAGTATGATTAAAAGCAAGATCAAAAAAGGATTGGGATTAAATGACGCCAGAGTTAACGTATCAGGAGCTGCTCCTATCACTGAAGAATGCAAAGACTGGTACAAGAAACTAGGAATAAACATTTCTGAAGGCTACGGCATGACTGAAAATTGTGCAGTATGTACATGGTTGCCAGCAGAAGTAAGCCGACCAGGATCCGTAGGAAAAGCAAATGCAAATGCAGAGCTAAAAATAGACGAAGCGACAGGAGAAGTGTTAATGAAAGCTTCTTTCATAATGAATGGATACTATAAAAACCCGGAACAAACTGCTAAAACTGTAAAAGATGGATGGCTTCACACTGGTGATCAAGGGTATATTGACGATGAAGGTTATCTCTTTCTGACTGGGAGAATCAAGGATACATTTAAGACAGCTAAAGGCCAGTTTATCGTACCTGCTCCTATAGAATTTAAATTTCAAGGGAATGACGATATCGAGCAGATATGTCTATTAGGAATTGGCTTGCCTCAGCCTATTGCATTGGTTTCTCTTTCTGATATTGGAAGAAATA
>DKPS01000144.1 GCA_002471345.1 Saprospiraceae bacterium UBA7328 | reverse complement strand
TTAGGGACTACTGATGCAGAATACTGCATAGAAGCTTCATTTGAGCCTGGCATATTGGACTCTATATCACTTATTGGGGATAATGTGATAGGAGAAGAATCTTCAGGTCTCTTAAGCAATTCTGCTGATGAAAATTCATTTTGTATTGCAAATGTAGGAGCAGGCACATATACGAATCAAATAATAGCCTATAGGGGAAGATGTATTGACACATTGAGTAATATACAAACCGTAATTCAACCTGGGTCAGATGTGCCCACATTAGCCTGTAATGGATATGTAAAAATATCTTTGACAGGTAGTGGATCAGTTGTCACACCCGGAATGATGCTTCCTGGTCAATCCACAGTGAATAGAATTACATACATAGATGGTACAAACACCAACTTTATAGATTGTTCTCATGTAGGGAAGAATGTAAAAGTGGTAGTACTAGATACAGTTTATAATCAGAGGTGTTGGGGAGTTGTAACTGTCAGGGATATATCTATTCCAACTGTTACAGCACGTGATACTGTGATAAGTTGTTTGGATAATATGGACTTCTTAACTTCTGAAAATTTGTTAAACATTGCTACTAATTGTGATGATTTGTCGAGTTATAACATCACATTTTCAGATATTAAGACACCTGGGGATTGTGACTCAGGTGATACTTTAAAGTTCATAGAGCGGACATGGATAATAAGAAACCCATCCGGAGGAATAATAAATGCTGTTTCAAATATCTTAATAGAAAATATACCCTTTGATACCTTAATATTTCCTGGTGATACTACCATTTATTGCCCAGATACTTCTTTTGCAATCAGCAATACTGGTGGGCTAAATTTTGACATAGATACATTGGTGACTTATTGTAAACTTCAAGTAGGGTTTACAGACAGGACGATACCAACTGGATGTAGTGGAATGAAAAAGGTAGAAAGAACTTGGCTAGCAATTGATTGGTGTAATAACACAATGACAGATACGGTACAGTATATTACGCTACTTGATACCTTACCTCCTGTACTTGTATGCCCTGTAGGTGATGCTAATGGAAGTAGGAAAATTTTAACTACTCTTGATACTTGTGGTGCTTATTTTGTAATTCCTAGTTTCAGTGCAACTGATGTTTGCTCTGACGATAGTTTAATAACTTATGATGTTAGGGTTGGTGGCATATTTATACAGAATATGGATTCAGTTTTTATGCCAGTAGGTGAAAATATAGTAGAATATATAGCGAGAGATGATTGTGGGAATGAGACTTCTTGTATGGATACCATTTCAGTGGAAGACAATACACCTCCTACTATAAATGGGCCTACCTTAATTCAAGTAACTCATAGTGGTACAGGTAACACATTAATTCCGATAAATCTATTTTCACAAGCTTTTGATATAGACGATAATTGTGCATTGGACTCGATATTTATCAGAAGATTGAGTTCAGAATGTGGCATACCTAGTGATACTATTTTTGGGCAGAGTATTAATATTTGCTGTGTCGATACAGATACTCTTGTAGAGGTGGAACTCATGGCCAGAGATTCTTTTGGCCTAACAAATACTTTGACTGTATTTATAGACCCAAAAGATGGCACAGCACCTACTATAGGATGCAGGGATACGATTGTCTATCTAAATGCATCTGGTGAGTTTATTTTAAATGATAGCTCATTATTTATCACCAATTTAAGTGACAATTGTGGTTTTGATATTAGTGTCGATTTATCAAGAGATACATTAGTAAGAGCTGATACAAATGCAGTAGTCCAACTGGTAGTAACAGCTACAGATATAGATGGCAGTTCAGCTTCATGTACAAGTATGGTAACTGTAAGAGATACTTTTACAAATTCAGGGGTAAATCTACTGATAGGAAGAGTTTCAGATCCTTTTGATATTGGACTTGGAGGACTAGAGGTAACTTTGATCAGTAAGAACAATAATTCTACGAAATATATAACTGATGAAAAAGGACTGGTGAACCTACCTAACCTATCCGCTTCCGATGATTTATCTATAATGATTGAGGGTTATGGTAATGAATTGAGTGGTATATCAAGTCTCGATTTATTTTTGATTCAAAAACATATTCTTGGACTTCAACCTCTTAATAACAATTATTTAGAGCTTGCAGCTGATATAGATCAGTCTGGTGAAGTGTCAGTTAGAGACTTGATTGGGTTACAAAACTCGATTTTAGATCTTCCTAATAGAGTTGCGCTTCCTTGGATATTCTTAGAGGAAAATCAAGTCGCTAATGACATAATTTATACCTCTAGCGAACTTATTCCAATCCAGCCAACAGATATAGATTTTCGAGCTGTGAAAATTGGTGATGTGAATGGAAACATTTACAATGAAGCATCAGGAAGAGAAAATGGTTCAGTCTCTGTACTGTTGGAAGAAATTGCACTGGATCCTAATAAAAGACATGAACTTCCAATTTCTATCTTACCGAAAGATGGTATGGTGTCATTCCATCTCACTTTAGAATCTCATGACTTGAATGATGTAACATTCACGCCTTCTGATAGATTTGGTTCTGGTATTTCCATTCAATGGACTTATTCTGGAACTTCACTGCAGATTATTGGATTTGGAGAATTCAATGCTAGTAATATAATTGAGCTTGGAATTTTAAGCCTAGAGTCCTCAAAGAATGTTGAGTCAAAAGAGGTATTCACAATAAGTGAAAATAGTGAACTTTATTCTTCGGAGCTCAAAAGACACGCTGTAGAATTAGCTTGGTATCAAAAAGATCAAAATAATTTTTCTTCTTTAGATAAGATTTTTGAAGTCTTTCCAAACCCAGCTGTAGAAAGAGTGAATTTCGAAATTGCTAAAGATGTTTCTGAAATTATCTCTTTTACTATCGTGGATATTGCTGGAAAAGAAATAATCAACCTGTCTAAATCTAATAATAAAAAGTTTTCATTACCAACCACAGTTTTCCCCTCTTCTGGATCCTATATAGTCAATATAGAAACTGATAGAGGTGTTCAGAATGATATTTTACTTATTAATAAAAAGTAATTGTTTTATCTACCGTTTTTATGGTATGTAATCATATTATGATTTAATTATATTTGTAAGATATTGAAAATGAGGTACATGTAATTGAGAGTTGCATGATGTTATCCTTTAATAGATCCTACAATCCACTTTGCCAAGTGGAAATATTAAATCAAGTGTTTTAGGTGAGTCATTATTGTAAAAACATAATGACTGAAATGAATATAAATGGATCTAACTATGAAATACAAATATTTGAGGATTGTCGCTTTGGTACAAGTGTTATTCTTTTCTATTAACTCAAATATATTTTCACAGAGTTGTACTGGTGGTTTGGACACAATAGATCAAGTCTCCGTTCTGGTGGCTTGCAAGGATAGCTTTACTATTCTTTGGCCTGCTCATGCTGCTAATTGTTATCAAGTGACTGTAGGCACAGGTATAAACAATGTAGTTGCTAATGGCTCTCTTACCATTGCTAAAGATGTTCCAGGAATATCTGATTTTTCTAAAATTACTATCACCGAATCTTGTGGAGGTTTAATTTTAGATCCTTGTACAAATACTACGAGTACAGATATTTTTATGGGAGTGGTGCCTCCTTTAGATTCAGCAGGCTTATGGACTTTTCAAAAACTAAGCATGACAGGCTCAGGAACGATGATGACAGGATCAGGCACAGCTGCATTTTCACCAGAATCTCCAACGAATGTTCCAGATGTATCCAATGATGTAAATCTAACGGCTTCCTCTTTAAACATAGTTAGACCAACATGTAATGGTGATAGTGATGGAACTTTTGATATAGAGCTCAACTTTCTTATAGGATCGTTGGACTCTGTGATGCATGAAACAAGACGGGTTGATGATTCATCACTTGGTCAATCTTTTGGAAGTCCAACTACTTTAAGTGCCATTGAGTCCTCCCAAATATTAAATGTATTTGGAACAATTGCCGCCGGGCAGTTTGAAACTAAAATTATTGTTTATTCTGGTTCTTGTCTCGATAGTATTACACATATTACTACAGTGGGAGAAGGATCTGATGAACCTGTAGTGGCTTGTAATAGTGATATTAACGTTCAGGTAGATGCTGAGTGTATGGCTGACATTTATATCGGAATGATATTAGCTGGTCAGAGTTCTCCATGTGTAATGTCTCTGATGGACAGTTTAGTTGTGAAAACACCTAATGGGATCGTAATTCCTACAATAAATGTAGGGTCAGGAAGCTTTGATACCATTAGGATTCAAGATGCAAGTAGTCTGATTTTACAACCACTTTTCTTAGAAGTACATTCCAGTGGAGGTGGAGTAAGCAATTCATGTTGGGGGAATTTATTATTAGAAGATAAGAGGGCACCTGTACTGGTGTGTGATACTTCTTATGTAGTAAGCTGTTTTGATTTTGATGCTACAGATATGTCTAATGTAGTAGTGATGGATTGTGATTTAGACCCTACTATAAATTTAATCAATCAAGAGATTGTAACTGATTGTAATTTATTACCAGCATTCCCTAATGATTCAATAGTCAAAAGAGTAATTAGAACTTTTAATGCTGTAGATAATTTTAATAATGTGTCTAATACATGTATGGACACTATAGATATCAAGCGACTTGATTCAGATCTGAGCAACAATACACCTACTGGAGGGATCCTTGATATAGAAGGACTTATGAATCCATTGGATTATTTAGTTAATAATAATCCATTGATGCCAAATGATACCACAGCTTTTATTTGTGATACTGAAAAGCCATTTGCGGATGAAAACAATGATGGAATTCCTGATCCAGTAGATTTTATTATAAACGGTGAAGGGGATACACTATACGGTGCAGGAGTACCTAAAATAGATACTATAATAAATGGTGACACCATTTTTGTCCAGTTTTTTCCTTCAAATGTTTCAAATCCTCATTCAAGTGTTGCCAAAATGCTTGAGATATGTAAAACTATCACATCGGTCAGGGATATAGTCCTTCCTCCAATAGGATGTGTAAGAAAAGTAGTCAGAACATGGACAATCAGTGAGTGGGTATGTAATAGAGAGACCACTCTCGAAATCAATCAAACAATAGAAATACAGGATACAACAGGGCCAGTCATCGAAGTACCAGCAGATATGAAGGTGACCACTAACCAAAATAATTGTTCAAGAAATATGCAAATACCACCTTTGCTTAGTATTTCAGATCAATGTTCATTTAATGGTCAACCAAATAAGGTTTTGGTGAGAGTTATAAATGGGATTGTTGTTGGTGGATTGAGTACAGAGGACAATACTTATTCCCATGTGGATGGAGGAGAACTTAATCTGCCGCTTGGTCGCGATACAGTTATATATACAGCATTTGATGATTGTCATAATGTTACCTCTGACACTATTTTCATAGATGTAGTAGATGAAACTGCTCCAATTATGATTTGTAAGGAATATGTATCAGTCAGTCTATCAAATGATAGCGGGGTGAGACTTCCAGCATTATCTGTGAATAATGGATCGTTTGATGATTGTACAATGGAATCATTATGTCTTACCAGAATGGTAGATATATCTCGTTTTGATGAATTGAGAGACCTGAATGTAGGTGGAGTCTTAAGTGACGGTATGGATTACGTTCCATTGGACTCAATGACTGGTGTGTGTGGAAGAATCTTTGAAAAGTCAGGGACTCTTAATGGAATAGATTATATAGTAAGAGATGATTTATGTTCTACTAATATAGAATATTGCTGTGCTGATGGAGGTACTCAAGATACTGTTGTTTTAAGAGGTATTGATGAAAATGGCAATGCAAACCAATGCATGGCTCGAATTGATATACAGGATAAAAGGAGACCCACCCTCCATTGCCCACCAGATATCACAATTGATTGTGAATATGATATTATCACAGATTCTACATATTCAATTTTTGGTAATTTGGTCAAACCAGGAGAACAAAATACTATAGACCTACCTGGAGATATGGTTCTTGGTGTAGAATCAGGAAAAAGTCTTGTCGATGGTGTGTGGTCTGGAAATTGTGAGGGTCAAGTCAATGTAGTTGCACAAAGAGTCGCTGATAAGTGTAGTGCCGGTACAATAGAAAGAACATTTACAGTTATTGCAAATGGGTATACTGTATCATGTGTACAAACCATAACAATTACAAGGGCTGATACTTTGGATATTAAAGATATTCAATTCCCTTCTGACACAACTATTCATGCATGTGGTGTTGCTTCAGATGCAGAGCCTGATATTATAGGCAGACCAATTATATCAGAAGATGGATGTAGTCTTTTAGGAGATGCCCATAGTGACCTTATGGTCAGAAAGAATAATTCTACCGGAGATGCATGTTTATCCATTATAAGAGAATGGACTATTATTGATTGGTGCGCAGAACCCGCAAAAGTGATTTCTACAAAAAGCCAAATAATTACATTAAAAGATACAATAGCCCCTGTATTGTCAAATGGAGGAGTTTGCTTGGATACTATAGTACAAGCATCTTCATGTGATAATGGATTAATATCACTCACACAAAGAGGAAGTGATATTTGTACATCTCCTGAAAATCTAATTTGGACAGTTGATATTGACCTAAATAATGATGGAAGCATCGACCAAAATTTCAATATTACACCGTCTGAAGAAAACAACGAAAGTGTGGCCACATTAACTTCATCTTTTGCTCATGGTCAGCATAAGGCAATATGGAAGCTAAATGACCAATGTGGAAACACTGTAGTATGCGAACAGCTTTTTACAGTTATCTATAGTATTTCTCCAGATGCAATATGCCGAACAAGTATGACGGGACCAGTATCACAAGTAAGTGGCGGCGGAAGTCAAATAGTGGTTTGGGCAAATGAATACAACATAGGATCAAGTGATCATGCCTGTGGATATGACATCATTTACTCATTTGCTTCTGATTCTTTTGTGCCTTCTAAAACTCTTACTTGTGTTGATTATAATCCCCTAGCCGGTGCAGATTCTTCTATAGTAGATATGGATATTTATATATTGGCAGTGATAGAGATTGAAAATAATGGAGTAAAAGACACATTGATTATTAGTTCGTCATTATGTCATTCTAATTTTGTACTGTATGATACTCATAATACTTGTCTTGCCCCTGTACTTAATGATCCAGATATTACCAATACTAATAAAGCCCTAATAGCAGGAAAAGTAAAAACTGAAAAAGGAATTAATATTCCAACGGTTGAAGTCCTTCTGAAAGGCACGAATACGAGTGAATCTAACTTAGGTGCTATTACAGATGTAGATGGGATATATGCATTTCCATCTATGGAGTTAGGAGACTCATATAATATAGTACCAAGTTTGGACAAGGATATTCTCAACGGAGTATCAACATTAGATTTAGTGTTAATCCAAAAGCACATATTGGGTTTAGAAAGACTGGAAACCCCATATAAAATTATTGCAGCAGATGTGAACAACGATCAAAGCATATCTGCAATTGATATGATTGAACTAAGAAAAGTGATTTTGAATGTCTCAGATCATTTTACAAATAATACTTCATGGAGATTTATAGACCAATCTTATGAGTTTAGATCTAGAAGGGATCCATTAAAAGAGAATTTTTCAGAAGGATATAAAATTGATCTACTTGAAGAGGACATGAATATTGATTTCGTAGGTATGAAGATCGGAGATGTCAATGAGACTGTTGACATTACTGGATTGAGAGTGTCTGGAAGAACTACAGGCTCTATGGTAATTGAAGATCAAGAATTTTCTCCAGGTGAAGCAATCAGTGTTCCTATAAAGATTATCGGTGCTGGCAAAATTGTTGGACTACAATATGCCTTACAATATGATCCAGAAATTCTAGAATTTGCTTCATTTAAAGGTGAAACAATAGATCTCACATCTGATAATTTTGGAATGAAAGAATTATCTGATGGAATACTCACTTCTTCGTGGAATGATCATCAAGGTGTTTTTAATTCGGGTGAGGAGCTCTTTATTCTAGAATTCAAAGCTAAAAGATCAGGAAGATTAAGTGAGGTATTTACACTAGATAACAAAAAGCTTAATTCTGAAGTATATTCAGATAAGTACGAATCAATTCAAATTGGTTTGAATTTTGAGCGAGGAGGAAGCATGACTTATGGTGAGTATGAGCTCTTTCAAAATACTCCAAATCCATTCTCAGATTATACTGAGATTTCATTTGTTCTTCCTATTAATGGTCATGGAACTTTAAAGTTGTTTGATGTAAATGGGAAATTATTAAAACAAATCGATCAAGAATTTGAAGATGGGTTGAATAAAATACAGGTTGCTAAGAAGGGACTCGGGATTTCATCAGGTGTTGTATTTTATACCTTAGAATCTGGAAATTTCAAAGCATCTAAAGAAATGATTGTAGTAGAAT
>DKPS01000223.1:41830-50331 GCA_002471345.1 Saprospiraceae bacterium UBA7328 | reverse complement strand
TCTTAAGAATAGCAAGGCTTCAGGTGTATTACGACTTCATTCAAAAGTCTGACCTGATTGCCATCAATCAGCCTATCAAAGACACGATTGGAAACGATGGTAATTTCCTGCTTTCACATAAGCTATGGTTTACCCTTGATCTGAAAATTTAATATGTAGATTTTTTATATATATAAGATATTATAATATATATTTGGTCTGTCTATTAACACATTCTAAATTTTAACTAGCAATATTAATCAGTACAGTCATGTCAAAACCAAAAGTCATAAAGGCATATGATGCCATTGACAATGTATTAAAAAAACAACTTCGCCAAGAGTATCCTTATGGATTCGACAAGAGGCTAATCTCATTTACCAATGTAAAAGGTAAAATCATTACTGCCCTACCCTATGAGACAGAGGACAGGCAATATCTAATCAAAATGACAAGTGCAATGGCGGCAGCTATTCACAGTACAGATCTAGAAACATCATCCATTGTAGATGAGGAAGAAATAGAAGCAGTAGTCATGGACCTTGTAGGTGAAGATGAAGAATTAGAGCTGACCAAAGAAGAAAAAGCTGAAGCTAAAGAAGCCGTTGAAGCATAACTCCAATACTTCCATCGTATTTATTCCAGTCATTCCTATCTTTGAGTCGTGAATGACTGGAATACAATACACAGCACCGAAAGAGTAGGTGTATCTAAAAAATCCTCAAACAATCATGACCCACGTTCTGAATATCAAAGGGATATTGATCGAATTATTTTTTCTCCTTCATTTAGGCGACTACAAAATAAAACTCAAGTATTTCCACTCCCAGGAAGTGCATTAGTACATAACAGATTAACACATTCTTTGGAAGTTGCATCTGTTGGACGTTCATTAGGCACTCTCATTGGCGATCACATTAGCAACACGGAAGCCCTTACAGATAGCAGTCAATACTTCTATAAGCATGAATTAAGCAATGTAGTATCAGCTGCATGTTTAGCTCATGATATTGGGAATCCTTCATTCGGTCATAGTGGAGAAAAGGCTATATCTAATTATTTTATAGAAAATGAATCTCAGCTGAGATCAATGTTCTCTATAGCTGAATGGACGGACTTGATCACTTTTGAAGGGAATGCAAATGCCATTCGCTTATTGACTCAAAAACATCAAGGTAAAGCCGATGGAGGATTCAGACTAACTGCTACCACCCTAGCAGCAATTGCTAAATATCCTTGCGAGTCCATCGCTATGAATAAATCACTGAAAAAAGTTCATCGGAAAAAGTATGGCTTCTTTCAAACTGAAAAACAGGTTTTTCAAATCATTGCCGAGGCAACTGGACTGATCAAAGAAGAGGACAACCCACTAATATATAAGAGACATCCTTTTGTGTATTTAGTGGAAGCCGCGGATGATATATGCTACACAATCATGGATCTGGAAGATGCTCAAAAACTCAGCATTATCTCATATGATGAATGCATAGGACGTCTCATCAATCTTATCAATGGTATCACGCATGGAAAAAGACAAAGCATAGATAGAGTATCAGGATTCATATCTGATAAGAACGAACAGGTGTCATTTCTCAGAGCCATGGCCATCAATGCGCTGATCAATCAAAGTGTACAAATTTTTAAAGACCATCAGGATAAGATTCTCAAAGGAGATTTCAATGAAGGATTGCTAGATGTACTAGGTAAGAATCATTCTGAATGGCCTGAAATTCAGAGTTTTTCGTTTGATAAAATCTATCTCAATAATAAGGTTGTGGAAATAGAGATTGCAGGGTTTAATGTAATGTATGTTTTATTAGAGCATTTCCTTCCTTCTGCCATCGAAATATCTAAATCTGCAAAACACCGAATGATCAAAAAATTAATACCCAATCAATTTTTGCCAAAAGAAAATGAATCTCCTTATGAACGTGTCATGCATATTTTAGACTTCGTATCTGGAATGACGGATTTATATGCTACAGACTTATATCGGAAGATTACGGGTATTGAGATAAGAAGCCTTTGATAAAAGCCCTATTAATTAATAGATCCTTTAAAAAATTTCAAACCTAAATTTGAAATTTTTCAACTTCTCTTACTTCTCCTATTTTCATATCCTCAAGTAACTCCTCACCTATTCTTACTCTCACTAGTCTCAATGTAGGAAAACCCACGGCAGCAGTCATTTTTCTCACCTGCCTAAATTTACCTTCTCTTATAGTTATACTTGCCCATGATGTGGGTCCATGCCTTTCATCTCTAACTTTCCATCCATTTGGAAAATCTGGAGCTTTATCTAATTTGTGAGCTGAGCATTCCAATGTGACATACTTTTTCCCGTCAAAACCTATCTCTACACCCTTCTTAATTTCTTCAATAGACTCCTTCGTAATTATTCCATCCACTTGAACATAATATTCCTTTTCCACTTTCTTACAAAGAATATGATAACTCATTTTACCATCAGACGTGAGTAACAAGAGGCCTTCAGAATTTTCATCTAATCTTCCAATAGGCATAGTATGAGGGGGAAAATCATATAGATCACCCAACAACCTTTTCTTTCGCTTTTGCTCATAAATGAATTGAGATAGATATCTAGGAGGTTTGTATAATTTAAAATGACGATGTTCAGACATTTATAGGCTTTGTCTCTTCCTCACATAATGATTTTGAACTATCGCATCTAAATACAAGGTTGTCCTTTTACATTCAAAATTTAATTGCTCAGGAAGACTCGAAAACAATGGAGTCCCGCCGCCTAGTAAAACCGGAATTGTAGTAATCACAAGTTCATCGATCATGTCTTCTTTGAGAAAGTTCTGGATCAGTCCACCTCCATCTATGTAAAGTCTGTAGTATCCCTTTTGGTGAACATGAGCAAGGATTTCTGGTACTGTTCCTTTTATTAGAAAGGCTTTGTCCTTATACTTTTGAGGTATCTCATCTAATGTATTACTCACCACAAAAACAGGTTTAGTATAAAACCAATCCATGTCAAAACTACACAAAGTCTCAAAAGTCACTCTACCAAAAACAAATGCATCTATTTCGGAAGTAAAAGCATCATAACCTGAATCAATAGTATTAATCTCAGGAATAGTATCCAACCATCCTATGCCGCCATCTCTGTCAGCGATATATCCATCCATGCTAGTAGCGATAAATACTTTGTTAATTGGTTTGTTTTGTTTCATGTTATCAGGCATCATACCTTAGGATATCTTGACTTGGCAGCTCTATACTTAATTTAATGTCTCTTTCAATTTCCTCAACCAATTTCCGCTCATGACTCCTTGAATATCACTTTTACTATATCCTCGGTCCTGAAGCAACCCTGGAATTTTTTGTAAGTCAGCGATTGTATTTATATCAGAAGGGCATTGTTCTGTACCAAACCCTCCATCGAGGTCGGTACCAATGACCACATGATGAGCATTTCCTGCTATTTGACAAATATGATCCATATGATCTATCATATGCTTAATAGTAACATCAGTATTACTCGGATTAGAAATTGCTCTCTTCCAATCTGGCACCATCATCCATGCGTCTAGAGCCAAACCGATGACAGCATCTCTTTCAATAAGCACTTTTATCATTTCATCTGTGAATTGGCGATTATGATTTACCAATGCTCTACAATTATTATGACTTGCCCATACAGGGCCTTTGAAAATATCTATTGCTTCCCAGAAAGCAGTATCACATAGATGAGTAGCATCTAAAACTATATTCAGCTCATCCATTTTCTCTAGTAATTCTTTTCCTTTGGCACTTAAGGGGGCATCACTATCAGTACCGTAAGCATAAGTACCAGGGCCATAATGAGCAGGGCCAATTGCTCGAAGCCCCTCTGCATGCCGCTGATACAAATGATCAAAAGTGACAATAGAGTCGGCACCTTCAAGTGACAGAACAAAACCTATAGTATCTGATTCTTGATCAATATGTCGCTGTAAATCAGCAGATTGTTTTATTTGCGTGAGATATCCTTGTCTTTCCATCTCATTATACCAAGCCATCTGAGCGGAAGTTTGAGCCCATGCCTGCTCGGGACTATTCCATCCTCCAAGTGGATGATGCGGTTTTGCATAGCGAGCTATGAGAGTAGCAATACATAACTTTATCTTTCCTTCTTTCATTGATGGGAAAGAGACCGTATTATTGCCTCTATCAGGGAAGTCTGTTTTATCCTTTTCTGATGATCTGATTTCTTCAACCGTCCATCTGAGATCTCGATTCCAATCTATGGCATTCATGCTGAGGTCAAGGTGACCATCAACGATTAATTGTTGTTGTGATTCTCCCATTTAAGCTTTCAAGAGAAACATAGCCTCTATTTCTACTGGAATGTTATCAGGTAGGGTCCCCATGCCTACAGCACTTCGCACTCCTACTCCTTTCTCTTCTCCCCATATCTCTGCAAATAACTCACTACATCCATTGATGACATATGGGTGTTTTTCAAAACCTGGTGCGGCATTGACCATACCTAAAACCTTCACTACCCTTTCTATTCGATTGAGAGTACCTAAATTATCAAAGAGTGTTGCAAGAATCGCCAATCCTACCTGTTTCGCCGCAGCTTTGCCGGCCTCAATGTCCATATCAGTCTCTATCTGTCCAATAATCAGACTTCCGTCTTCTTGAACAGTGCCATGTCCAGAAACATACACTTGATTCTGTATTTGCAAAAAAGGCTTGTACACACCTAATGGTTTGGGTGGTGGTGGAAGTGTTAATCCCAGTTCTTCAAATTTTCTATCAGCTGTCATTTATACGAATTGATTTAGAATTAATACACCAACGATACCAGCCACCGATACTATTGTCTCCATGACGGACCATGTTTTTAGTGTGTCTTTTACAGTCATGTTAAAATACTCTTTGAAGAGCCAGAACCCTGTATCATTTACATGAGAAAACATTAAACTTCCTGCCCCTGTCGCTAATACCATTAGATTTGGATTAGCTCCTGTGAGAGCTATCAGTGGTGCTACAATTCCAGCACTTGTCAGTCCGGCCACTGTTGCAGAACCCACACAGACTCTAATAATTGCAGCAATACCCCAAGCCATAACCAATGGATTCATTGGCAACTCCTTGAGTAAATCACCTATGTATGCACTTACTTCACTTTGTACAAGAATTTCTTTTAACGCCCCTGCACCAGCTATAATCAGAAGTATCATAGCTATTCCTTTCACTGCCTCTAGTAATATTATTGAGATACCTTCCATTTTCATTTTCTGTCGGATTCCAAGCGTATAAATCGCCACTATTATTGTAATAACCATAGCAATGATCGGATCTCCAATAAAATTCACGACTTGTGTGACTGAAGTGTCAGCATCTAAAAACAACTTAACCACTGCAGCTCCTGCCAAAAGAATAACTGGTAGCAGAGCAGTAAATATGCTGATACTTAAGCTAGGCATCTCCTCTTCCGAAAACCGCTTTGTATTAAATAAAGTTGGAAGTGGTTTCGGATTATACTTTTTTAAGGTTCTTGCAAAAATTGGCCCTCCCAATATGATAGCTGGAATTGCAACTATAAGCCCATAAATAAGAGTTAATCCCATATCCGCTTCATAGCTCTCTACTAATGCACTTGGAGCAGGATGTGGTGGAAGATACCCATGTGTGACACTTAATGCAGCTAACATAGGCAAACCAATGTATAACAATGGCAATCTTGTGGTTGCTGCTACTGTAAAAACAAGAGGCAAAAGTATTACGAACCCAACGGAGTAGAACATGGGAATTCCTACAATGAATCCTGTTAGGACTAGTGCCCATTGTATATATTTATTTGGGAAAGCGGCTATCAAGCTGTCAGATATACGCTGTGCCGCCCCACTATCAGCAACCAGTTTTCCTAACATTGCGCCTAAACCTAGAATAATAACAAGAAATCCTAATGTGTTACCAATTCCTGTTTTCACAGCCCCACTTATAGAGTCTAATGGCATCCCTAAGGCCAATCCAAGTCCGATAGATACTATAATGAAAGAAATGAAAGTGTCTAGTTTGTAATAACCGATAAGAAGAACAAGGAGTGCTATTCCAGCAAGAACAATAAATATGGACATACAGGTTGATCTGTTTTGTGGCTTAAAAAGGTAAGGTACAAATAGAATACTAATGTCTAAAATAATCGTAGAATCTCCTGCTATCTGGTTCCAGAGAAAAGTTGTATTTTGGAAAGTATCATTATAAATATAAACTGAAATGACGTTTAGAGAATTAGCTCTCTCATTTCCAAATTCGACAGAAGAAGCCCATTTTGAAAAAACTTCCTTTCGGGTAAATAAAAAAATATTCGCTACACTTAATAAAAATGAATCAGAAGCAGTACTTAAATTATCACTTATTGATCAAGATGTTTTCAACAAAATGAGTAGCGGAATTTTTAGACCAGTGCCCAATAAATGGGGAAGCCATGGATGGACAGTGATAGAACTACAAAATGTAGACATAGATATGCTTAAAGATGGTTTGAGATGTGCATATGATGAAGTCCTTAAGGCAAAATAGATTCAACAGAATATTCTCATTTATTCTAAAAGAGATACCTCAATTATTTGAGCTGGAGTGGTAGACTGTGTATGCCTAGGTTCTATATCCGCAGATACACTTATAAATAACTTCTTTCCATCTTTACTAAAAGCCAGCCCTATCGGCCTATTGAGTCTAGCTGTACGAGCATCACCTCTTGGGATACCTCTTAACCCAGATCCTACAAAATTTTCCACAGATCCATCAAGATTCACTTTGTAGATAATGTCAGTACTCATACCTGCTACATACAGAGAGCCTTCAAAAAAAGAAATATATCCCACCCACATTAGATAATCAAGGACATAAGATTCAGGTTTGAACGTAGGAATCTGAGCTAAGACTGATACTTCTCCTTCTTTTGTTACTTTAGTTATTATCCCGTTCTTATGGTTGTGACTGATATAAATGTTGCCGTTATGATCACCAGTAATTCCTCTTGGACTTTCTGGAATTCTAGCAATAATTTCCACCTCTCCATTTTGATCAATTTTCAATAAATGATCGATATTTTGAGTCACTACAAATAAATTGTCCTCACTATCTAAATACAATCCATCAGGACTAGTTAAAAATCTATTTCCTGTACCGATTCTGGTGGTGGAGTTGTTTTCAATTTTTAATATTTCTTCTTTGAATAAAAGTGAGTGATAAAGATTTCCTTTTGAGTCAATTGCACTTCCTGTCATTAAAGGAAGATTCGTTATATATTCTGAAACCGCTCCTGTTTCGCCAATTTGATATACTGGAAAAACCTCTTCTTCTCTTCCAATTAAATGATCAACAATATTATAATGCCCCATATAAAGTGTGCCATCATTATCTATGACTAAACTACCTGCACCACCATCAAATTGAATGGTATAATTTGATACCAAATTATTTTGAGTTAGAGTAAAAACTCTATTGTCCTCTGTCAAGGAATTACTAGATAGAATTTCATCTTTAGATACGGTTAAGACAGAAACTATATACCCTGTTTCTTCTTTAATCGGGTCTCCATCGGTATCTGTGGTACTACTTAATAGAGTAAAGCCTCTTACTGGAAAGACCTCGTCAGGAGATTCTGCTGCATAGCTCCGCGAATCCAAATTGCTCACAAAGTCTACATTCAGATCGTTTGTACTAGTCGCTTTGGAAACAACAATTCTATATTCTTGAATATTGGATTGATCTGACTGCTCTTCAAAAATAACCTCGATATCAGATCCATCTCCCGCATTTCCATTATCGCTCACTTCAATGTTTGATACAGATGGCAAAGAAGGTCCCAAAGGCTCTTCTGAACAAGAATTACAAAATATTAAATAAAATGTAATTAGAGAAAATCTAGTAACCCAGGATTGGTAATGTAACAATGTCATTTTGATAAATTCACTCTAAGTAAAAGAATTACAAAATGAAAACGCTATTAGCTTTTTGATAGCTGCTAGTTCTGAAATCAATTCATTTTAAAATGAATAATCTCTTATCTTTTTGCATCTTTTTTTAGTTTCTATGTAATGAGTATTCTACCCAAAACTTTTCAATTTTTTTAATGCAAATTTTCAGCTATTAGGTTTCACAAATTAATTCCTTACTCGGTATAAGTAAACATAAATGGCCGCTGAAAATCAGCAGCCATCCATAAAATCACTTTTTATTGAGTTCTATTTCTTCGTGTGCTTAATATCACCTATGTGCTGAGATGCAGCAAATGATGCCGTCATATCAGATAACATATCACTGGCTGATGATGGTGCATTTGGAAGCATTATCAGGTTGCTATTTACATTTTCTCCCATAGATTGGAGTGTATCATAATGCTGAGTGACTACGATAAGAGCAGATGCTTCTTGCGAATTAATACCCACCTTATTAAGAACTTCTACAGATTCTTCAAGTCCTCTTGCTATTTCTCTTCTTTGGTCTGCAATCCCTTGCCCTTGAAGTCTTTTGCTTTCAGCTTCAGCTTTTGC
>DKPS01000223.1:41377-41531 GCA_002471345.1 Saprospiraceae bacterium UBA7328 | reverse complement strand
TTTGCTTTCAGCTTCAGCTTTTGCCTTAGCAACTATTCTGATTCTTTCTGCTTCTCCTTCATATTCAGCAGCTACTTTTTCTCTTTCGGATGCATTTATTCGATTCATGGCATGCTTTACAGCTTGATCAGGATCTATATCTGTAACCAATGCC
>DKPS01000223.1:1970-41066 GCA_002471345.1 Saprospiraceae bacterium UBA7328 | reverse complement strand
GGATCTATATCTGTAACCAATGCCTTCACAATACCATAGCCATAAGTATTCATAGCCTCCTGTAGTTCTGACTTTATAGCCTTTGCGATATCATCTTTTTTCACAAATACATCATCAAGCTTCATCTTTGGCACCTCCGCTCTTACTACATCAAAAATATAAGATGTAATTTGATCATGAGGTAAATCCAACTCATAGTAGGCATCATAGATGGCATTTCTTAAGACATGAAATTGTACAGATACTTTTAACCCAACGAATACATCATCTAGCGTTTTTGTCTCTACAGGTACATCTAACTGTTGAATCTTAAGTGATAATCTACCTGATACTTTATCGATTATTGGAATCTTAAATTGCAGACCCGAATTTCTTACAGAATGGAACTTACCCAACCTTTCAATTATGGCAGCTGTCTGTTGCTTCACAATGAAAATTCCGGAAGCGATAATAATTAGTACAATTATAATAATCGGTAAAAATGAAAGTAGTGATGGAGGCATTATTATTTATTTTTGTTTGAAGTCTGAAGGTCGTTATAAAGACTTCTGTTAAGAAATAGATTTTGACCAATAAGATTTGACTCAAAATACAGTTTCTTAATGTACACAATCAAATTCTTATGAGAAACATTTTTCTATTTCTGATTTGCGCTTTAATCTCGTTAGGCCTGAATGCTCAGATTTATAATTATGCAGATGACAATCCCGTTGAACTTGGGAAAGTAAGTTGGTTGAGAAATTATGACGAAGCTTTAACAAAAGCTGAAAAAGAAGACAAACCTGTCTTTATTTTGTTTCAAGAAGTTCCAGGTTGTGGAAATTGTACAAAATATGGTCAAGAGATCATGTCTCATCCTCTTATTGTAGAAGCTAAAGAAGATGAGTTTATTCCACTAGCTATTTACAACAATAAAAAAGGTCACGACAAGGAAGTCTTAGATCACTTTGGAGAACCCTCTTGGAATAACCCCGTAGTGAGAATGATATCCAAAGATGGGTCTTTCTTAGGATCAAGAATAAGCAACTTCAAATCCACAGCACTATTGATCAGTGAAATGTCAAAGGCTTTGAAAAAAAGTAAGAATCAATCACCCCAATATCTAAAGCTTCTTGCCGAGGAGTATAGCGCCATTGAGAATGGAAGTGACGACTTTTATTTAAGTATGTTTTGTTTTTGGACAGGTGAAAAAGAAATAGCTCAACTCAAAGGAGTAATAGCAACAGAAGCAGGTTTTATGCATGGTCGAGAAGTGGTCAAAGTGAAATATGATAAGTCAAAAACTGATATAGATAGATTGGCCACGAAAGCAGGTCAAGTAAATTGTGCAGATCAAGTGTTTACGGATGTAAAGGCAAAAGGGAAGTTTTCTCATAAGAAAACTGGTAAATACCGCAAGGATATTCAAGACAAATATTATCTACTACATTCTCCCCTGAAGGCTATCCCGATGACCAATTATCAAAAAGCCAAAGTAAATAGCGCATTAGGATCTGGAATGGATGCGATGATGTTTCTTTCGCCTCGACAATTGCATCTTTTAGAAAAAAGTAAAAAAGGTGCGAACTACATTGATAAAGACATTGTTAATTCACGGTATACTTCTACAGGCCGATGAATCATTATAATGGGTAAATAATTACTCATCATTGGCTTAGAAGCTGATTTAAAAGATTAATTAAGCGTCCTTTGTAATAAGATGAAAGAAGAATTGCGCAGATTAGAATCAGCAAAGATTCCTACTGATCATGGGTCATTTGAAATGATCACTTATGAAAGTGATAAAGGTGATTATTCACCTCATATTGCAATGGTGAGTAAAAATTTCAATTCTGCCAATCCCATTTTAGTAAGAGTCCATTCGGAATGTATCACAGGTGATCTATTCGGCTCTAAGAGGTGTGACTGCGGTAAGCAACTTGATCAAAGCCTAAAAAGAATTGCCGATGAAGGTGGAGTGCTAATCTATTTAAGGCAAGAAGGAAGAGGAATAGGGATAGTTAATAAACTTAAAGCATATAACCTTCAAGATGATGGTCTGGATACTAGAGAAGCAAACACTGCTCTAGGATTTCCAATAGATGAAAGAGATTTTGAAATAGCCATAAATATACTCTCAGATCTAGGGGTGAAAAGTATTATGCTCATGACTAACAATCCTTCCAAAGTACATGCCTTTAAGTCCACGGCCATTGACATAGTCAAAAGAGAAGAAATAATCATTCCTCCATGTGTCGAAAATCTAAAGTACTTACAGACTAAACAAGACGACATGGGGCACATGCTTGGTATGAGTATAGAAGAGGTCATACGTTAAAATACATAGAGCATCTTCTACAATTGGAACTGCACATTCCACAAATCTCATTCTATATAAAAAGACCTGAAGAATGAACATTTGTAGTACAGTTTAATTGTTCAGATGATTTAGACGCCTCCCATCCCAGTCCAAACTCATAACTTTTTTTGCATTTGAGTAATTTCCTTTTTCAAATTCAATAGCCGATCCTTTGACTATTACAAATTTATTAGGTTCTCCCAATGCATCCGTGGGGAACTGTAATTCAAAAAGTGAATCTCCTTTCATATCTTCTTCTAGATAACTAAAGTCTGGAAGTGAACTTGTATATATAGGTCCCTGAATCAAGTGTGATACTGATTGAAAGCCTGAACAAGAGTCTTCATCATCAGATGAAATCTTGATCACTCTTTCTAGATTGTCAACACCTTCAGGCTTCAAAATATCAAGTGCTACCCATCCTCTTGGATGCATAGTCTTATCATATATTTCTCTTCTACCTAAAGGAGTAATTTCAACGAGTTTCATCCGATGTTGCAAAAGACCATTTTGTTCTACATTATCTATTTTCATATACCCCTTGAAATTTTCATCTGTAATAAAAAGTCCTGATAAATAGTTTCTGGATACAAATCCTTTACGAAGATTATTATGGTAAGCATAAATAATCTCACAATATTCTTCATATTCATTAACTTTTGTAATGTTAATCACTGTGCCCTCTTTCATTTTGTCAATGATTTTCGCTTTAGATGATGCCGTTGATCTTACATTTAAAGCATCAGCAGTGACCATATGCTTTCCAATCATCGATTCTCCTAGCATTTGGTATGCATTATAGGTATCATCATTGTATGTTGGCATTTGGGACAATAGTGAAAAGTTATGGCCAATAAAAAGCCAAATAATAAGCAATCTGTTCATGGTGATAATATTTGGTTGTGAAAAAGAGACAGCAAGGTGAGTAGCGAGAAAACGAATTTTCTTCCTCAGATTATTGTATAATTCTTCTTTTTATTAAAATAGGCTGATAAATAGTATTCTGATAATCAATACTTTGCGCAATGCGAATTTTGAAAATTATATCAATCATTCTTGCCGTTCTAATAGTTGGAGGAGGCATATTTGTCAAGTATTACTTCTATTCTACTCCAACTGAACCTACTAATGAAATTTGGACACCCCACATAGGTAGAGATACGACGGTAGGAATCTTACCTGACGAATTTGCAAACTACTATTCATACACTTTTATACGCCCAAGTAAGAACATTGGATTAAGAATCAAAGGAAAATTTCCAAGCACTCGATACATGAGTTTTAATGTATATGACATAAGGAATAAAGCCACCCAAGGATCAATTATTGATTATCAAATAGAAAGTGATTCTGGGAAGCCCAATCCATTCGAACCCAACCCCACTGGATTAGAAACTGGTGAAGATTTTACGGTTCATTTAATCCCCAATAAATACGTAAAATCAGACTTAAACAACTCCCTTGGCTTCGAAAATGACATCAGAACTTTACTAGTGGTAATCAGGCTTTACGATTTCAATATTGACGATTTTGGAGGCGTAGACTTCCCCACTGTTCAAGCTATTAAATTGAATGAAAATGAGTTTGAACCCACTCATCTTCCACGCCCTTTAGATCTGAGATCCATTGTACGAAAAAGATCATTACCATCCATGGTAAAAAGACTGGAAAAACTCTACCAAACCGAAAAAAATGCCCCTCTTGATGCTTTTAAATCGAGCCAACATAAAACAATCCCTTTTCATGCTGTAGACAAAAGAGGATATATAGAAAACAATGACAATCAATATCTTATGGCCGCTATTACCAAACAAGACAATGAAGTCTATTTGTTCAAAATAAAAGCTCCGACTTATACGACAGGGCCAGAAAATATCAATCAGACGGAGGTAAGATACTGGTCATTCAATCTTGGAAATTCAGCTACATACAATTTTAATGGCCTAAAAGACGAAGACATTTTACTAGATGAAAACGGTTTTGCTAATATTGTATTAGCCAGCTCTGATCATGACATTGAAGAGCGATCAAAAGACTTAGGGTTCAATTTCATGGAATGGAATATGCCACATAAAAAAGGTCTAATCTTATTCAGACACATGCTAGCAAATCCAGATTTCTCCGTTCAAATTACAGATGTCCCGATTTTTGATACCATTGACGTTGACTTCACACCTGTAGAAGCTCAAAACTATATTGGTGATTATTCTCCTCAAGGATTGAGAATGTCTAAGCAAGAGTTTTTAGGTGAATACAATGTCCCCATTAAAATTCAAGTAGAGGATGGAATTTGATTGGTTATGGTTGGAAATGAAGTAAATTTCTTTCTAGCAAACACATGTCACCACTTTTCCTTTTGAAATCCAGAAAATCAAAATAGATATTCTCCTTCATACCTATTTCTTCAATCTCTATACGGACGATTCTTTCTTTAATACTTAATAAACTTTGAGGATCACTTCCATCTTTGTTAACTATCATTTCACTTATCTTTTCTAATCTCTCCTTCTCTTTTTGATGGATAACTTGATATTTATTTAAAGCTTCAATATCCCTAAGAATTTCCAACTTCAATGAAGAAAGTTCATTATAACTTTCTAATTCTTCCCTTTTGACCTTATTCGTTAATCTTTCTAATTCTAATCCTAATTCCCTAATTTTCAGGTTCTTAGTGCCAAATGTATTCAATGTGAATGCTAAACCTATAGATACCCTCTCATCCAGTGAATTGACATGGGGCCCTTGATATCTTACCTGAGCAAAATCAATAAATTGTTTATTTTCAGCTTCTTCGAGGTCAATTTCTTTTTTAATGAGTTCTTGCTCATAAGCATCTTCAGAAAGACTCGATTCCATTTCTTTCTGACCTAATATTTGATTCTTAATTTGATCAATTCTTATGAAGTTTTTAAAACTAAAATCGACATCTTCATCAAAACCGTAATCCTTTGATATGGTCTTCAGATCCAATTTAGTTTTTTCAATAAAAAACAAAGCTTCACTCCTATCTCGTTCTAACTTTACTTTTTCATTAAAATCAAAAGTTAGAGCGGACTCAAGTCGATCCTGAACAATTTTCTTATCGTCATATATTGAGACGATATTCTCATACTTCTCTATTTCAATAGACTTAATGTAAAGGTCTATCCATGACTCATGAGCACTCTGATTTATATCACATCTCCATTCTTCAATTGCAAAATCAGGTTCATTTAGAATATGCTCGGCTAATTCTTTTTGTGCCTTTATTTTTTTTGGAGTGCTTGGCTTTACTCTGAAGGTATATTCTTGTTTATTAGGGTCAAAATCTCTGGACTCTGTTCTAAAATCTAGTTCTTCAATGAGGGATGGTTGTATTGATTCTAAATCTCTTTGAGTTGTCAATTCTAATCCATCTATACTGTTTTTTATAAAAGCATCTCCATTTATTTGTCCTTGCACTGAGTAACTAAACGAGATCAATAGAATGAGGTAAAGAACTTTCATCCTCATTTCTTTTTTATAATGGAAATATGAGTAAGGCCTACTTTCTCTTTTTGTAAAAACTCGTTTTCTTTAGTAATAGAAAGAATCACTTCACGTCCATAGGTTTTCACTTGAGTCATCTTTCTAAGCCTTGTTGGTATTTCTATGATTCGTGAACCCAGTCCTGTCACTTGGCCCTCATAACTAATTTCTGGATTCTTTAAAGAGTAAACTTTAAATCTATTGCCCTTTTCTACTTGCAATGTCATATCCTCATGGACGTAACCTCTGATATATCCTGAGTGAGGTTCATAAAATGTTAACAAAGTGGAATATGAAGGAACATGTTCATCTTCTTTACACGAAATATTTCCAATGAGGCCATCACCAGGAGCTACAACAGCAATAGGAATAATTTTTTGATTCTCATCGAAATTTTGCTCTTCTTCAATTTGACTAATTTCTTGCCAGAAAGGGTTTTGCCCTTGCTCAAGCTCTTTCTTTTTACCATCAATCTTCAGATCAAATAGGACTTTGATCTGATTAAATTCTGATCTTAATTCCTTTAGTTTTTCCTCTAAAGGATTATAACTCGATTGCTGGCTACTTATATTTGTTAAACCTTCAGTAAGACTCTTTTTGAAATTGATCTTTTTTTCTAGGGCATCTATTTCTTGATTGACTTTATTAATTTCAGATGATTGCTCTTGAGAAAGAACTGCTAATTCATTTTCTTTATCAGTCTGCCATCTATGAGCTTCATCTCTTAATTTTTCAATTTTGTAAGTATAATCGTCAAGAGTTTCTTTAGACTTTCTCCGTGTGAGATTCAAAAGTGTGTCACCTTTGTGTACTTCTTGACCAGGGGAAACCAAGATTTGATCCACTACAACAGAATAATTGTAGTTTATCTTAGTCTCCTCACTTTCTGCAAATCCATAAAATGACAAAGGAGCACTTCTATTTTCCATTCCTAATATGAAAAACAGACCGACACCCAATACTAACACCGTGATATAAAATAGATTGATTTTTTTCATATCTATAATCTTGTCGGTTGCTTTTTGAAATTAATTCTAAGATCCTCTAGGCCATTTATGGTATTTAGTTTTTCGGTTAACTGTGTGATTGTCATCCTATCTCTGAGTCGGATAAGATAGGTAAACTCTTGAAGATTTTCACGGGACACCTCTTCTCTTATTGGTACACCAGTATCAGTAATTTTGTCAATTTTCTTTGGGTTCAAAAATCTAATCTGATCAAGCTCAAAGTTTCTAACAAATGGCTTCAAAAGATGCTCAATTTCCTTTTGAACTGAATCATTTTTAGGTACATGTAAGCGCAATTCACCAATCAGCTCATTTGCATTATTGAGCGGAGACCAGCTGAGAATAAATGCGCCTAAACAAAATACCAAAGTCCCTGTCAAAGCAATTCCATAACCTAGTACTCCACATGCAATCCCAGCTGCTAAAGACGCAAACATAAAAGTGATATTGCGTGGATCATCTAGTACCGTTCTGAATCTAATTATTGACAACGCACCTAATATCCCAAGGCCTCTTGCCACACTATCACCAATAGCTTGAAGCACTGTAGCTGCTACAACTCCAATCAGAGCCAAAGACTGCAAGAAATGAGCTCTCCTGTAAATACTTTTAGTAGTCAAATCATAAGTGATAGAAATCAAAGACGATAAAAAAAAGGCAAAGAGAGCGGTGATCAATATCACATAAAATGAAGGCGTATTAGGGTCGTAACTCAGTAGTTCTATATCAATCATATCACATTATGCCGAAATAATCTAAGTCTGCAAATTTAAAGATTTATTGAAACAACAAGAATCTATGAATTATGAGTGTCCATGATGATCAGTGATTTAAAATCACAAGTATTAAAGCTAATAGAACAGAAGTAGTGAATCCTGTCAGGAAAATAGCGAAAGCCTTTCTTATCATGGACATTTTAATTCCTAACCTAGTCCCTATATAATGCAAATCCTCGATGACATGACGATTAACCAGATTCCCATGAGAAATAGCATCTTGCACATAATCAGTGAATTCAGACTGATTCATTTTATAGAAATTACCGAAGAAAAAAGGACTAACATACCTTCCTTTTTGAAGATTGGATTGCCCTTGATTAAACTTTCCTGGTCTGAGGACTAAAGCTGATATATATATTGTTATCAAACTGGTGAGTATCAAAAGAATGATAGGATATACCAAGTGATACTTTTCTATAATATCCAAACGAGGGATAAAAAGAGGAACCATAAATGTCAACATTACCGCATTCAAACTTAGCAAGACATTGGCCTTATTATCCGCTATTCCAGTTAACTCAATATTATTTCTAAGTGTGGTTCGAATAATATTAAGCACATTTTTATTGAGCTTCTTTTCCTTATTGGTCTTAACCACATCTTCTATTTCCTTTTCTATGTCTAATATTTCCAAATTCATAAAAGGCTAAACGCATCAAAAGATATTAAAGTTTCCTTTTATATTGTCAAGTTACTAGATAATCTTTGCAATACTAACCCTTAAGTCTAAAAGCCCTCTTTCATATATTCATACAAAACAGGGCTCTAAAATCAACTAACTCTTCTAGATGCTTTGATTATACTAAGACACTTCTGCTTGAACTAAATTAGAACTTGGAATAACATGCTCAGGCTCTGTAGTGGATTCATAAGTTTCATTGTAATCAGATCTCACTGTTCCTAACAATCTATCCCAAATCAGAAAATACAAACCATAATTACCATTAAACTTATCATGATGAAGATTATGAGCTACTGATGTATTTACATATTTCCCTATCCATGTCTTATGAAACCCTTTGGGATATAACTCAAAACCTAGATGCCCATAGACATTATATATTATTTGGAATAAGAAGAACATCCCCATAGCCTCTTGATGAGTGGGAATAGAAAAAGCAATTATAGGAATAATGAGTGCCTCTAAGAATCCCTCTATTGGATGAAATGCGTATGCTGTCCATGGCGATGGGTTAGTAGATTTGTGATGTACTAGGTGAACATGCTTGAATAAAAACGGATGATGCATAGCTCGGTGCATCCAATAGAAATATGTGTCATGAATGGCAAACATTAATACCCAAGACAAGATGTAATATGGCCATCCATAATCAGAAATATTTTGATAGTTATTAGTGTATTCACCAAAATAAAAGAAAACCAATAATGCCATTGTTGCGAAAATGGTCACTGATATCATTGAGTACATAATATCTCGACCATAATCTGTAAATTTTGGAAGACTCTTTTGCACTTTTCTAAACCACATTGGTTTTTTAAGAATGATGTAGAATATGACAAATGCTGCCGTTGCAAATTTGAAATAGTCACTTACTATTCCCAATGCCTCTTTCGACCAGAATTCAAAAAATGTTTGTTCCATGATGATGTGTTTTTGTCGTTGAGACTAAAGTATGATCGTGGACATGTCAAATCGTCTTAATCCATTGAATTGAATGGATTTGTACTTGAACTATTGGTCCAGCGAAATCGATTCAATAGGACTGGACCTGATCAATTTTTGAATACTGAGGGTGTTTTACCAGTAGATTTTTTGAAAAAAGCATTAAAAGTAGATTTGGATTTAAAGCCAGCATCTTGTGCAATAGCAAGGATGGTATAGTGATCAAAATTAGGGTCTTTCATCTTTTCTTTAACTTCTTCAATCCTGTATTCATTTATAAAATCGAAGAAATTTCTTCCATCTTTTTGATTTATAATTTGAGATAAGTAGCTATTGCTCAAGCCTGTTTTTTCTGATAATGTTGTCATGTTCAAATTTGGGTCGCGATACAGCTTTTCATCTTCCATCAACTTTTTGAGTTGATGATAATATTCATCTGTTTTAGATGAAAGTTCATTGGTTTCGCTACTTACATGTTTTTGATTAGCAATAGCGAAAATGGGAGTATCTAAAAGCTCTTGCCTAATAATCATTGAATATCCTACCCAATAGATCAAGAAAGTTAAACATAGAAGTGTCATTATTGCTAGTTCCAAACTAAAAGTACTTCTACTATAATCTGAAAGAGTGACAAGCAGCCAAAGTGCTGTCAAGGCAACTCCAGCAATCAAGACATTTCGTAACCAGGAAAGACTATGTGACTTAACTTCAGAGTAGTTTTCATACAATTTGATTTCATATTTTTTCAAAGATTTAATACTCCAAAAGAGAACTATGATTGTAAAAACAACAGCGTTAAGTTCTAAAGTATTAATCCAAAGGTTGAATTGCTCAAATTCTGAATCAAGTAAAAGGTCACCTCTTAGATAAAATGAAAATTTGTAGAACCTCAATGTCATCTCCAACATAATGGGGACAAAAAACAAGTAGTCTAGGCTTTTCCATTTATACTGAGGTCGAGTCAAGTAGAGAATAAAAAAGTACGTAGATGGAGGTATGAGATTAACCAGAAAAAAGGGATTATAACGAATAAATTCATGATATATCCGATGAGGAGGCATCTCCATTATACTGAGTAAATTGAGTAGAGCTAAGGCAAAAAGTAAAAGGGCCAAATACCGATTTGAAGTTTTATTCAATCTTTTCGTAGTAAGTAGAATAACTGACAATAAAAAGCCCTGGAAAGCTCCAAAAAGGATGAGTATATTGAGTATGCTAAGCTCGAATGTCATATAAGTGATAAAGAAAAGTCATTGAAATCAAGTATCATTGGATTTGTCAAAGTTTTATACAAATGAATAAAATAACCGAACAGGAAAAGAAAGAACTCATTATTCTACATCGTGCCCTAGTGATGGGTGCGTTTTTTATTATGGCTATAATCACATTTGTACTAGTTAAGCCTGATTTTTCAGATTTTAATTTTGAATTAGACATCCTACACATGGCAGGAATAGTTATAGCCATCATCAGCCCAGTAGTCGGATTTATAGCTTCCAAAAAGCAATTGAGTATAATTGACAAATCGAAACTTACTCAAGAGAATTACAATATTTTCAGAGCAGCTCATCTTCAAAAATGGGCAACTTTGGAAGGGCCTGTTCTAATAAATACTATTCTATTTTTTCTAAGTAAAAGTGCACTACTTTTATACGTTGCAATAACCATTTGGTTAGTGTTAATTAGAAGTGCTCCCAATTTTGACAATTGACTCAGCTAACAGAACCTATACCAAATCGAAAATTAAATTTTCATTATCAAGTATTGATAACATTTTGAAGATTACTATTCTTGTTTCTCAAGTCTATACCACCTTCTAAGATAGACTTCAAATTAGCCATATAAAAAGTCCAACCTCGAGTACATCCTACATAACTCGAAATTTTAGATTGCTCATCCGTTTCGATATCACTTTGTATCAACTCAAGGATATTTTCACCATCTTCTACTTTCACTTTTATTGTAACTATGTCGCCAAGAAATGTAAATATCAAATGAGACGAATCATATTCTAATATTTCTCCTTCAGCTACATCATCACTACCATACCACATCCAACAATAAGTATCGCCTCTTTCTACTTTTTCACTCCTATCTTTAGGTTCCATTTTCGAAAAAAACTGGGCATTGCTTAGAAACCAATTTTCAAGACTACTTTGACTTGTAAAGCTATTGAATATCACTTCTTTTTCGGCATTGATATTTATTCGTTTCGTGAATGTGGACCAATCATAATTACTCATACCAAATGATTTTATTTGCTCAATTTAAAACTAAAATCAATCTGAATAAAGCTATCTTCTATTTGATTATAAGTTAGAATCTATTCTGAGTAGAAGTTCTTATCTCCTAATGCGATACTAAGCAATTTGGAAGTATTCAAGATTTTTAATGATTGGATTATTATCTCAACTTCTTCTCTAAAACCAATTAGGGTTCTACATTTAAAATTTTATCCCTCTTCCTATACAAACTTGAATCTTCATTCGTCGTCTTCTTTCGATTTAATGCTTTTACCAGTCTTTCTGCAAAACCAACCATTCGCTCCACCTCATCAGTACGAGCTATTTTTAGTTTATTGAAAATGAGCAGTGAATCACCACTACATTCAATGTGTTGAACGTTTTCACCTTCAAAAAATTGAATTAATTCTTTTGTGAAAAATGACTTCATCTCATATTCATTTTGACCCATAAATAGGATTTTTTTAGAAAAATCAGGATACAATTCAAAATCTATATCCCTATAGCCAGAAAATGCCATCACCTTATCAAAAAGTCGATCTACAAAACCTTCCTTTTCCATTATAAATTTCGGTATGACTTTGTTGAGCTGAATGGTCATTATTGTAGAATTATACACTTCGGCAGAAAAAGAAGCTCCTTCATTAAAAGTTACATCAGCGATTTCCCATTGAACCTCCTTGTTATTAAATTTCCCTCTTAAGCAATTCGATTTTCGTTCTAATGGTCTGATTTCAAAAAATTGGAACTTTTTCAACAATGATGTATTCCAATTTACTGCACTATCGAATATCAATCCAGATTTTTCAGCAATAGACTTAAGGCCATTTTGTCTTGGCGTCAGTTTGGTATTGACATTATTTGATAATAATATTTTAAGTGATCTATTATAGTCAGAAGATGAAACATGGTGGTCTAACCCTTTGATGACAACATGACCTCCACTGTCTCTTTGATCATTCAAAAACTCAATAAGTTTATCCATATAAGTCATCCCTACTAACCTTGTCCCTGACATATCTATATTCACAGAAGCTCCAGAAGGAATAGATTCTGTAAGTGATGCTAGTTTGGGAATAGACAAAAAATTAGCAATTCCTCTGAGAACCAGATCGTACTCATTTTCTTCTTTTTTAACCAATTGACTTTCGGATTTTAAGGCCATTCCAAAAAACATACCTACCGGCATTCGAGCTAATAGAATATGCACCAGCAATGTAAATGAAGTACCTACCAGAATCCCAATTAATAAATCAGAGTAAAGTGTTATGACTACAGTGACAGCCATAAAGATTAGCTGCTCAATACCCATCTCGTAAACTTTCTTGAAAGTAGCTGGAGAAGCAAGCCTAAATCCGATATAAACCAATATTGCAGCAAGTGCTGCTAACGGCACTTTTTGAATTATAGGAGTAAGAATTACGACGAAAATAATGAGTAAGAGGCCATGATAGAAATTTGACCATTTAGTCTTTGCATTGTTCGCCACATTTACTGTGCTTCTTACAATAACGGTAATGATAGGGATACCACCAATCAAGCCTGCCACCATGGTACCCATTCCTACCCCTATAAGATCTTTGTTAAGGTTTGAAACTCTTTTATAGGGATCTAACTTATCCACTGCCTTGGCCATAGCTAATGTCTGTATAGAGGCAATGAGTGTTATAGATAAGACAGCCACCCAAAATTCCATGGTATTGATTTTGGAAAAATTGGGATGAACAATAGCTTTAGAAAGATCACTTGGAATTTGAATTAAATTTTGTGGACCTATTTCATAATCTCTACTAAATAAAGAAACAGCATGAGGTTCAAAAAAATTAAAAAGATATGCCAAAGGAATAGAAACGACTAAAACCCAAAGAGTAGCAGGAAAAAATTGGATGATTCGAGATTCCACTCTTGGTAAAATCACTAGCAACAGTACTCCCACTAATGAGACTGCTGCAATAATAGGATTGAGTGAAGGCAAATTTCTAAATATATCAATGAATGCTTCTATTGTGTTTTTTCCTGAAGATGTAGTACCCAAAGCCACATGCATTTGGCTTGTAAAAATGATTATTCCAATTGCTACCATGATCCCTTGAATCACAGAAGAAGGAATAATCTCTGCAATCCTGCCCATTTTAAGGAGTCCTAATACTACTTGTATAACTCCTGCCACACAAGTCGCAGCCAATACATAATTAAGAGCTTGACCTGTCCCATCATCGAGAGAGACAATTGCGCCTAACACCACCGCTATTAATCCAGCTGCAGGTCCATTTATTGCTAAATGGCTACCTCTAAAAAGGGTAACAACAAGACCTCCTATTACTGCTGAAGTAATACCAGAAATAGCCGGAGCTCCGGATGCCACTGCAATACCTAAACCTAAGGGTAAGGCCACCAAAGAAACACTTATTGCTGCTAGAAAGTCAGATCTCCAATTCTCTAATAATCCATTAAATCCTGTCTTGGGTAGTATATGGTTAGTTTGAGCCAAATTTCAAATTTTTCAAAGGACGATGATACAACATTCTTCATCGACCCACATGTTTCTCATATATCATCCTCAGAATAATCAAGATCTATATACCTTGAGTACTAATTAAAATCTAAAATTCAGTTATGCGCTATCTTCTCATTTTCTTTTTGACTTTCATCGTTTCTTCTTCTATACTTTTTGCTCAAAAAGGAGAATCCAAAAAATGGGATGTGAATAACCCTCCTGGTGAGTGGAACTGGAAAGAAGTCAATTTTACTACTGATGAAGGAACATGGATGAGTGTTGATGTGAGTCCAAATGGAAAAACCATTGCTTTTGATATGCTGGGTGATATTTACACCATGCCTATCACTGGGGGAAAAGCCAAAGCCATTAGACAAGGTATAGCATGGGAAGTACAACCTAGATTTAGTCCAGATGGCAGTAAAATATTGTTCACTAGTGATGCTGGTGGTGGTGACAATATTTGGGTTATGAATTCGGATGGATCTGATGCCAAACAGGTCACAAAAGAATCATTCCGATTATTAAACAACGCGGACTGGATGCCTAATGGAAATTATGTAATTGCCAGAAAACACTTCACCTCTACAAGGTCATTAGGAGCAGGAGAGCTCTGGATGTACCATATTACCGGGGGCAATGGATTCCAACTGACTAAAAAGAAAAACGAACAGCAAGATGTAAATGAGCCTAGCATTTCTTCAGATGGCAATAGTATATACTACAGTGAAGACATGTATCCAGGAGGATATTTTCAATATAACAAAGACCCAAACAGTCAAATTTATGCTATCAAAAAGTATGATATAGAAAAAGGAAAAAGTGAAACTGTATTTGGAGGCCCAGGTGGAGCATTCAGACCTCAAGTGTCGCCAGATGGAAAGAAATTAGCCTTTATCAAAAGGATTAGAACAAAAACGGTTTTAGGAGTTTACGATTTATCCACTGGTGAAGAGCACTTTCTCTTTGACAATTTAAGCAAAGACCAGCAAGAAGCATGGGCGATATTTGGAGTTTATCCAGGTTTTGATTGGACTCCAGATGGTAAGCATATTATCATTTCAGGCATGGGTAAAATCTGGAAAGTAGATAGTAAAAGTGGCATAGGAAATGAATTACCATTTTCTGCTGATGTATCTATGAAAGTGGCAGAAACTGTCCGAGATGACCATGAAGCTCATTCTGACCAATTTGAAGCTAAAGTGATCAGACATGCTGTGACCTCTCCTAGTGGAAAAAAGTTGTTATTCAACGCCATTGGTCATTTATGGATACAAGACTTACCTAATGGAAACCCAGAAAGACTAACTCAGGACGATGATTTTGAATTCGAGCCTGCCTATTCCCCTGATGGTGGATCCATTGTTTATGTGACATGGGATGACGAAAAAATGGGATCAGTGATAAAGATGGATCTGAATTCAAAGAGGAAAACAATTCTTACAAAAGAAAAAGGAATATATCGTACTCCCCAATTTTCTAATGATGGAAGCAAAATTGTATTCAAAAAAGATCGTGGAAATATGCATCAGGGATTTGTGCATTCTAAAAATCCCGGTCTATATGTTATAGAGAGCAACGGTGTAAGTCAACCCAAAAAGATTTCAGATAGTGGATCATTTCCATTATTTAGCAATGACGATAAGCGAATTTTTTATCAAACAAGTCGATTTATACTCGGCTCTCGCTCCATGTCTTTTGAATCAGTAAATTTATCTGGAGAGGATAAAAAAGACCATTTCAATGGAAAATATGCCCAACGCTATGTAATCAGCCCGGATAATGAATGGGTGGCATGGTCAGAACTTTTCAAAGTATACATTGCCCCATTCCCAAAAACCGGTAAAAATATCGGAATCACAAAAAGCACTAAGTCAGTTCCTGTCGCCCAAGTAGCCAAAGATGCCGGCATCAATATTCATTGGTCTAGTGATAGTAAATCGTTGAACTGGACTCTTGGCAATGAGCTCTTTAATGATAATCTGACTGAAAGATTCAAATTTCTTAAGGGCAGCGTTGACAGTTTACCTCCTATGGACAGTGTAGGAATAAAAATAGATCTTGTCATTCCTACAGATCAGCCCAAAGGAATGATAGCGCTGACCAATGCACATATCATCACCATGGATAATGACAAGGTGATTGAAAGTGGAACTGTCCTTGTAGAAGGCAATAAAATCAAAGCAATAGGAACCAAGATTGAGATACCAGCATCTGCTTCAATAATTGACCTTGAAGGCAAGACCATCATGCCAGGCATTATAGATGTACATGCTCATAGTGGCAATTTCAGATATGGGTTGAGTCCTAAAAAACAATGGGAATATTACGCTAATCTGGCTTACGGAGTAACAACCTCACATGATCCATCTACAAATACAGAAATGGTTTTTGCCAATGCGGAATTGATTAAAGCAGGTAAAATGGTAGGACCAAGATTGTTCAGTACTGGAACAATACTGTACGGAGCTGATGGCAGTTTTAAAGCGGTAATTAATTCCTTAGAAGATGCTAAATCCGCAATTAGAAGAACTAAAGCTTATGGAGCTTTTTCTGTAAAAAGTTACAACCAACCTCGTAGAGAACAACGCCAACAAGTGATACAAGCAGCTCGTGAACTGGATATCATTGTGGTACCTGAAGGAGGTTCATCTTTTAATCACAACTTGAATATGGTTGTAGACGGTCACACCGGAGTAGAACACAATATCCCTGTAGCTCCACTTTTTGATGATGTTACAACTCTATGGTCCAAAACAAAAGCTCATAATACGCCTACTCTAGTTGTAAATTTTGGAAGTATGAGTGGAGAATACTACTGGTATCAAAATACAAATGTGTGGGAAAAAGACAGACTTCTTTCTTTCACCCCAAGACCTATAGTGGATAGTCGAGCCAGGCATAGGGTTATGATACCAGATGAAGAGTACCAGAATGGGCATATTCTAACTTCTCAGTCTCTTAAAAAACTAAGCGATAAAGGTGTGAAAATAAATTTGGGAGCCCATGGTCAGCTACAAGGACTAGGTGCTCACTGGGAGTTATGGATGCTCCAGCAAGGAGGAATGACTAATATGGAAGCTCTCCAATGTGCTACTATTAATGGTGCTTTATATTTAGGTATGGATCATCAAATTGGATCTCTTGAAAAAGGGAAATTAGCTGATCTCATTGTATTAGAAAAAAATCCCTTGGAGGACATCAGAAATAGCGAACATGTAACATATACCATGGTTAATGGAAGACTATATGATGCTGAGACAATGAATGAGGTCGGAAATTACAATACTAAACGAGCAAAATTCTTTTTTGAACAAGAAGGAAGTGGTAATGCATATCCGTATTTTCAGGAAACGAACAGTCATATGATGCCTCAATGTTGTATGAGAAATTGACTTCGAAGTGGGAAGCTTCTATTCTCTATTCTTATACATCAGTTGCATGCCATATAGAAAATTTCTAAGCACTTGATCTTTACACGCTCTATACTGCCTCTGACCTGATTTTCTGAAGAAAGCACTCAGTTCATGTTTGCTTATTTTCATATCAGCAGCATAAAGAATTTCTAATACATCCTCATCCTTTAAGTTGAGCGCTATTTTGAGTTTTCTGAGTATTATATTGTTGGTCAATGTTTTCTCTGCTACAGGCAATGGTCCTTCTTTTTTGCCCCTTTTCTCAATAATAAATCCATTCAAAAAAGTAGCTAATTTTTTGTCGTTGATCTTATCAAAATTATCATCCTCTTCTTTCTTAAGCCAATTACTCACCTCACTTCGATTTACTTCCATACCAGCAGATTTAAAAAGTGAAATCATTTGAGCATCAGTAAAATCAAAATTATATCTCAATCTTCTGAGTATGACATTGTTATCCATAGTCTGCAAAGTAGTAAATATTCTGTTCGGATAAAGCGGATAAAATGACACCGTTAAAAAAGGAACTGAAATCGATGGGCTTTAGCAGATAGACAACTCGAATGCTGATCAAAACAAATTTTTGTTACAGAATTAAAGTGGCTTACATATCCATCTGTTTTCATTTCATTAGATTTGGATATCAATCCTTGATTTAGTGCAAAAAGCCATTTATTTATTGGAACGTATTAATGAGACAGTAGGTAATCTATTTGCTTGGACTACTGCATTGATGGTCGTTGTCATCTGTATTGATGTTTTACTCAGGTATTTTTTTAGCTTTTCTTTTATTTGGATCACGGAAGTAGAGATTTATCTATTTGCGCTTTCTTTTCTCTTTGGATCTGGGTATGCACTTAAACATGAAAAACACGTCCGTGTAGATCTCTTTTACGAAGGATGGTCTCCTGTGAGGAAAGCATGGGTTAATTTATTGGGAAGCATATTATTCCTCATGCCATGGTGTGTGGTATCTATATTAGCATGTTGGAAGTATGCTAGTTTCTCTTATGGATTTAGAGAAAGTTCTCCTCAAGCAGGTGGACTTCCTGCTCTCTATATTTTGAAGTTTTGCTTGTTACTGGGATTTGTCTTTTTATTAATTCAAGGCATGGCCATGATCCTTAGATCGATATTGACAATTCAAGGAAAAGAAATAGAAACAGAGCATTAATGGGGTTTTTAGCAATCATATTGTTTCTTTTAATTTTCGCACTTATTCTGAAAGGATACCCTGTAGCTCTTACATTAGGTGGTGTCTCTACTCTCTTCGCTCTTATTGTTGGATTCTTCTTTCCCGATGTAATCCGACTACAAGATTTCTACCTACTTCCTTCTCGATTTATGGGCACGATTAATAATACTATGCTCATTGCTGTGCCTCTTTTCATATTCATGGGTATAATGCTAGAGAAGTCTGGGCTGGCAGAGAGCCTTTTGGAGACGATGTCTATTCTCTTTGGGAAGATGAATGGTGGTCTAGCCCTTTCTGTTATCATAGTTGGAGCTTTACTTGCAGCATCTACAGGGATAGTAGGAGCTACGGTAGTTACGATGGGGGTAATCAGCCTACCGGTCATGTTAAAAAGGGGATATCGCCCAGAATTAGCAACTGGAGTCATAGCATCATCGGGCACATTAGGACAGATCATTCCACCTTCTGTAGTATTGATATTACTTGCTGATCAAATTGGAGCTAATTCTAGAGGAGTTGCACAAGTAGATGTTGGTACAATTTTTAAAGCTGCTATTATCCCTGGAGTTATCCTTGTCATAGGCTATATGCTCTATATTGTCTTTATCAGCAAATGGAAACCTGAATGGGCTCCTCGTATTTCAGATGAAGAGATAGACAGTATGAAAGGTCCTGGATTTGGGAAACGTGTATTCAAGGCCTTTTTCCTACCTATGCTTCTGATTGTGGCTGTATTAGGATCTATTTTAATGGGAATAGCGTCTCCTACTGAGGCCGCTGCTGTGGGAGCATTGGGTGCCACTTTGTTGACCATTTTTGAGAAAAGACTGACCAAAGATATTCTGAACTCCGTAATGAGGCAGACCATGCATTTGACTTCAATGGTCTTCTTAATCCTTCTAGGTGCGACTACTTTTACACTGGTATTTAGGACTTTAGGGGGTGATGACTATTTAATACATATCATACAACAAGCTGATCTTTCAGCAATGGCATTTTTGGCTATTGTAATGATTGTGATATTCATTTGTGGTTTCTTCATTGACTTCATTGAGATCATATTTATTTTTGTACCCGTAATCACTCCAATATTCAATATATATGAAGTGGATATGCTATGGGTTGCTATCCTTATGGCATTAAATCTCCAGACTTCATTTTTGACTCCACCATTTGGATTCTCATTGTTCTATCTGAAAGGTGTAGCTCCAGAAGGAATTACTACGCAACATTTATATCGAGGAATAGTACCATTTATCATAATTCAAGTAATTTTTATTGCTATAGTCATTCTATATCCGGAGCTTATTTATCTGATCAAATGAGGGTCTTAAGAATTCAAAGCAAAATAAGACCTGACAGTTTTTTGAAACCTGTCAGGTCTATCTTAAAAGATAACACAAATGAAACGTAAAGATTTTATTCAAAAAGGACTAGGCAGTGTAGCAGGACTAGCTGCAGGCACTGCACTTCTGAATAGTTGTGGAAGTGAAGAGAGCACAGCCTCAAAGGTTAATATCAATATGAATAAAACCTTCAATTGGAAGATGACTACCGTTTGGGGTAAAAACTTCCCTGTCTTAGGTGAATCAGCCAATTATCTTGCTGATTGGGTAGGTAAAATGTCAGGAGGAAGATTAAATATTAAAGTGTTCGGATCAGGAGAATTAGCCCCAGGGTTAGAATCTTTTTATACCACTTCGGTGGGGACTACAGAGATGGGTAGTGGAGCATCATACTACTGGCAAGGAATTACTCCTGCTGCTACATTCTTTGCATCGATTCCATTTGGGATGAATGCCCAACAGACTCAAGCATGGATGCTAGGTGGAGATGCAGAGGGATATGAATTATGGAAAGAAGTATATGAACCTTATAACCTTGTACCACTCTTGGCAGGTAATACAGGAATGCAAATGGGTGGATGGTTTAACAAAGAAATTAATTCAACAGATGATCTCAAAGGCCTCAAAATGAGGATACCTGGCATTGCAGGAAAAGCACTGGTAAAAGCAGGTGGCGCTGCTATTAATGTGGCTCCTGGTGAGCTATATACCAATTTAGAAAGAGGAGTTATAGATGCAGTAGAATGGGTAGGACCTTATCACGACTACTTACTAGGTTTGAATAAGGCAGCAAAGTACTATTATGCCCCAGGATGGCATGAGAGTGGTACAGAACTAGAATTCTTTGTGAACAAAAAAGCCTATGACTCTCTTCCCGATGATCTAAGAGAAATACTATATACGGCATCTCTTCGAGCTCATGCATGGGTAATCTCAGAATTTGACACTAAGAATGCTGAGTATCTCCAAAAGATGGTATCCGAAGGTGTCCAAATCAAACAATTTCCATTAGAAGTGATGAAAGAACTGAAGAAGTATAGTGATGAAGCTGTGCAAGAATTGATAGGTAGTGATCCAATTGCTAATCGAGTCTATCAAAGCTTCAATGCATTCAGGAAGAAAGTAAAGCCATGGTTTGATGTCACTGAGAAGATGTATTATAATACTTTGATGGAAATGTGAGGAGCATTTAGAATTGAAATATCGACATCTATCAAATCAAATTATAAACTGAAATATTTCTATTTGGGCATGCCAGGGAAGAACATATTTACCCGCTTTTGATAAGCTTTATAGTCTGGTCTTTTCTTAAATGAGTAATATTCAGAAGGCTTGGCTCCTGTAAGATAGACCAGAGACAAATACATAAGTCTTGAAACAAATAATAGCCCGATACCTAATAATACCCAGATCATTAATGGTTCATGTGATCTCAGTCCAATCCATGAGGGTATAGCCATAAGGATTAAGGCATTCCATACCATCCATTCTGCAAAATAATTGGGATGCCTAGAATACTTCCACAGTCCTATGTCGCACACTTTGTTCTTTTGGTTTAAGGCAGACATTTTACGTAGAAAACTTAACTTTTGGGCATCTGCTGTAGCTTCAAAAACAAATGCCATGACCCATAGTAGGATTCCAATATATTCAAGAATGGAAAATGTAGGATCAGGATTGGTCCCAATAATAAAGGCAGGCAGTGCCAAAAATGATGCATTTGCCATTCCCTGAGTCAATGCATCAACCTGCATGGCCAACTGAACATTGGTCTTTTTTTGTCTTTCCCATCGCAGTCGTTGATATTGATATCGAGGAAATTCTTTTTGCATAAAGCCCTTTCTCCATAATTGCAAAGCCCCTAAGCCCATACGTAGTCCAATAAATATATAAACACCCCCTATGATTCGAACCCTCCAATAATACCCGTCACTTAAAATCAAAGTCAAAACACCAATACACACTAATCCCCATGGCCAACCTATATCCACGTAAGACAATCTTCCAGTCTTCCAAATGGGCCAACATACAATTAACCCAAATAATAGAAATTGAGTAATTAGATTAATAGAAGCCAAATGGCTTATCGATTGGGTCAGTAATAAAAACATACAGCCTAAAAGGAAAATCAAAAGCGGCTTAATATACTTCATCTAAATACTATAGTTTTCTTATCTTGAAAAGGAAGGTGGACATTGACTTAAGTGAAAGAATTGAGGAGAATAGAAAGCTTGACTTTGGCTTGATCAAGGTACTGAAAGAGCATGAGCAATCATCATATTACCTTCAAAAACAGCTTTATCCATAACATTGATGGCATCTACAAAAACAAAGTCGAAAATTTTGTTTGAATTGCTATCACTATGTAACATTACAATAATCATTTCTCCGCTTTCTAATCCTTTATGGACTTTTACTTCTACATTTTGATTATTACCATCATTCAGAAAAGTAGCTCCTACGTATTTGTCACCATTGGGCTTGCCATCTTCAAATGGATGTATGACTAACCAACCATCTCCCTCAATACTGACTTTTGAAAATGAAAGCGTTGATCCATTTCTTTTTACATCATCTAGGAGGATAAAGTTATTTTCGCCATTACCCATAGTCATTTCCGATTTTTCCTGCCCTCGTAATATAGTATGTAATAAAAAGAAAGATATTCCAACGAGAATTTTGATAGTCTGATTTACTTTCACAGTATTTCTATTAAGAGTGATTACGTAATAATCTATATGATATCTGTGAAGCTACATTTAATTTTTATAAATGAAATATCTATATCTAAGCCTTAATTGAATACTCTGATGAAATCATAGAAGTCTCCCGAAGTTTAGTAAAGGAAAAAAGTTCAAATAAAACTAAGTTGAACTGGAAGAGTTTACAAAACTTGACTTTACAAAACAGAGTGGAATGATAAATGTGATTCTCTTTTAATATGGTTCTCAATTCTTGCCAATTCACTATCATTTCATAATTTTAGAAAATGCTAACATTTCTTCGAAAAATTAGAAAATCATTGATTAGTTCAGGTGATTCACGCAAATATATTCTGTATGCTATTGGCGAGATTCTTCTTGTGATGATCGGAATCTTGTTAGCTATGCAAGTGAATAACTGGAACGAGAGCAGAAAAACTGGGAAAGAGGATTTGATCTTTTTGGAGAACTTAAAAAATGAATTGGCAATAGATACCGCAGTTTTGAAAACTCGCAGAAGCTACTATCTAGGGGTTAATGATGCACTGAAAGAATCATTGGAGATATTCGAAAAACAATCCTCAATAAGTACTGATGATCAAAGGGTTATTGCCTTTTCATTAACTGATTTAGAAGTCCTTACTCCAGCGCATAAAAATATTACAAGAAATGATATGAAATTGGTTCAGGGCGCCCTCGACCGCATAGATTCAGAACTTAATTACAAGTATTTATCCTATCTGGAGTTGATTCAGTCCAATAATATCATAATCACAAAACTTGGTGAAACGCTCCAATTATTATCATTGAATTATGTACTTCCTATTATTGACATCAAAGCGATTACCTATTCTAGTACTAAAGAGAGAAATGTAGAATTTGACTTTACAGAACTGCGAAGTAATAGAGAAATAAAAAATTCATTTGCGAAATCCATTGCCTATCGACAAGTCTCCATCAGATATATGTCCGACCAGATAGAAATGGCGGAAAACATTTTAATTTTGGTCGACCAGATTAGAAATAATGAGGGACTTTGAGAGTTTAAAAATGGCGAAAAAACTGTGACAATTCAACTCACATCTCTCCTATCATCCGCTGCAAATTCATCGCAGCTCCCATCGCATTATCTCTAAACTTTGAGAGTACTGCTATTACTTTTGGATCAGTCTTATCTACCTCTTTCACGATCTTCCCAAATCCATCTAAGCGGTTGTCAGCCATCCACCTTCTTAACTCTTTATCCTGATTCCATTGAAATTGATTCATCATATTTATTGCTGTCATCTGGATCCAATCCGTATCCCGATCAGGAATAGGAACTACTTGACACAACTGGTTCTTCTTCTTTTCATCATTAGGATATAATGCTTCAATATGAGCAACCATTGATGAACTAAACACAGGCTGGTAAGATCTTATAGTTTGAGGAATAATTCTGTCACCTTGAAAAATAGCTACAGGATTAATATTCTCCAATGGAGTAGCTGAACAGTCTACGTGAATATGATTTTTAGAAGTAGGAATCGTACCATTGTCTAAGACAATTTCATTTCCTTTCAAATGCTTAACCCTTCCTAATCGGACAATATGTTTAATACGATTGATCTGTTCTAATTCCATTTCGCTAATGGTAGCACCATGAAACATAGAAGGTTTTATATTTTTATCAATGCGAAGAAAAATGCCATTTTCTTCTAATTTGAGAAAGAGATCGTCAGCACTTTTAGCATTGGCAATAGACTCTACTTGATCAGCTTGTGCTCCAATAGAATGTTCAAAAAATTCTACAGTTGGTTGAGTTTTAAGTCTATTCAATAGCCATGCATCCCTAGATTTCACCCAGGTGATTTTGTCTGGATTCACACCGGTCTGAAGTAACCAGAGACATGCATCTATTCCTGTTTTCCCCCCACCTATGACGACATATCCTTCAGGTGCATCTGTTATATTAACTAAATTATTAAGAGGGATAAATTGCACATCAGCTTCAATTTTAAAATTAGGTGTATGTGTGGATGGCACTTTTGTATTCAGGTGTGTAGCGTCCACAATTTTCTTAGTTACATCAACTTTATATCTGTCTCCACTCAGATTTGAAACGAATTCATAATCACCTTGATAACTACATTTTGGAAAATATTGAACCCTCCCACTGGGTAATAATCTTTGTGTCATGACTTTATTAAAGTAAGCGAGAACTTCACTTCCAGATGCTAGTTCAAAAAGACCCTTATTCCAGCCGATTTCATCCTTTTTTCCAGAACTTAACTCCGTAGAAGCAACTCCATAAAAGTGTGAAGGTTGGTGTAGCGTAACAAAAGGATAGGCTTTATTCCAATGTCCACCGGGCAGAGCATACCTATCTACAATAATCATAGAATGGTCAGTGTCACTGAGCAGCGTATCTGCAAATGCCATACCCATCGCGCCACTACCAATAATAAGGTAATCTGTTTTTAATTCTTTCATTGCCATAATGACTCTAATATTGAACACAAATGTAATACATGGTGAGGAAGCTTTAAGAACACCTATTATCAAATTATTGCCATTAAAAAACTACAACTAAAATCTTTTGAATCATATGTTCACCAATCTGAAGACTTAGTGAATTAGCTGCTCTTATTAGCCTTCATTTGTCCATAGTTTCTTAGGTTTAGTTTCCATTACTGATTGATATGAAAGACATACTTAAGAAAATTGGACCAGGGCTTTTGTTTGCGAGCTCTTCTATTGGCACCTCACATCTAGTGTTGTCTACACGGGCAGGAGCCCATCATGGTTTAGTTTATTTATGGATTATCATTCTTTGTTTGATTCTGAAGTATCCATTTTTCGAGTTTGCTCCAAGATATGTAAGTGCTACAGGGCATAGTCTTCTCAGAGGTTACAAGAAGCAAGGAACATGGGCCGTTTTTATGTTTATGTTGATCATTGGAATTAGCATGTTTGCTGTAGTAGGAGCTGTAGGAGCTGTTTCTGCTGGTATTTTAAGCACCATGCTTAATTTCAATATTTCAATGCCAATACTCCTTGGAGGACTACTGACTTTGACAGCTGGGCTTTTGGCTCTAGGAGGTTATAAAGCTCTAGATATCTTTATTAAATGGCTTTCAGCACTCTTGTTTATAACAGTTTGTATTGCCTTTTTTGCAGTTCTATTCAAAGGGCCTGTTGAACCTGTGGCAGGCTTTGTCGCTCCACCAATTCTACAAGGTGCAGGATTAGCATTGTTGATCAGTCTTTTGGGATGGATGCCTACAGGTATGGAGGCTTCTGCAATGCATAGTTTTTGGGTTTTAGAAAAAGAAAAAGTTTCGGGACTAAAGGCAAATTTGAGAGAATCACTTTTTGACTTCAAATTAGGTTATTGGATGACTGTTATTTTGGGGTTAATGTTCGCCTTAATCGGATCATTTACGGTATTTGGCTCTGGTAATCTACTAGAAGGAAGTTCCACAGATATTTCCAATCAGTTGCTTCAAATATTTGTTACTAACGTTGGAGCATGGTCATATCCCATTATTGTAATAGCCGCTTTTGGAACTATATATGGCACATTGATCACAGCATGGGATGCATTTGCAAGAGGTTTTATAAGAAGTATAAGAGCATTAAAATTTTCAACGATTGAAAGAAACGAAGAGCAGGAACAGTTTCTCAGTAAATATTATCCTATTACTATGATAATCATTGGAATAGGTGGATTCTTATTATTCATTTTATCTCAGTCTAATATGATTAAAATGTTAGAAGGAGCTACTATATTCTCATTTGTAGCTGGACCGGTCATCGCTTATCTCAATTTGAAATCTATACAAGGAGAAGACATTCCTGAAGATCATAAACCTCCTCAATGGATGGTTGTTCTTTCATGGATTGGAATCGTGCTTATGCTGGCCTTTGCTGCTTATTATATCTTTACATTGATCACTCATGGTAGTGTAGGTCATTAAAACCAACTAGTCGATTGTATCATTTGATGGAAGCGCTTTTCCAATAGGTTATTGATCTCCATAACCATTCTAAAGTTCCTATTTTGACTTCCCTCATGCAAAAGCGAGTAAAAGCTAATATTACCCTCCAAATTGCGAATGTAGTTAGCAATTGATTCAATCTAGGGAGGCTTTCAAAACAGCCTAGAATACCATATTCTGCGCAGTGGTATTTTTGTATTGATTTGTCTATCAGTAAGAAGGATTATTCCTGTCCCAAATAACAAAGATTAAAGGCCAACAAATTTGGGGTCACAAAAATATGACTCAAAATCCAAAACCATTTATTCACCCTCAGCAAATCGCCTTAGAAAGCTGGATTAATATAAGTGACACTAGTCATGCTAAAGCTTTGGATATTCCTAATGAGGACACCCGATGCCGCCACTACCCTGAGTAAGTCAATAGAGTCAATTCTTTTCATTTGTAGATTTTCGATTTGCCCGATTCATAGGATAATAGACTAATCTTAAACTACTTATAAAACACAATATCAAGGAATAAATACTACCAGTCAGGCCTTGACAGGTTGGAACCGTCCATGACTTTCTCGAGTAACTGAATATCATGTTCATCCAAATTAATTGAGTTGCGCCAAATGATGAATGGTATGAAATTCTGTAAAATAAAGTATCTCGCGCATGGATACTTTTCCTATTGCCGGATGAGGTATCACAATCATAGATAGTTCCTTTTCATTCCAATTTTCCATCATAGTTAAAACGTCTTCCAGGCTTTGGTTAAACTTTGAAAGTAGCTCCTCCTTCTTCATACTATCTTCTTCGCTAAATACAAATGGAGGAGGAGCTTTTATTCCTGTGGTCAACGCTTTGATATATTTTGACTTCAAATCATCATAAGCATACTCAGCTCTTTCTAGCGTGCCAAATTTAGCCATCAATTTCTCTTTGGGAATGGATAGGCTTTTTACTACCGGAGTTGTACTGAGCCATAAATGTCCTAATACCTCTTTAGGGGACCACTTTCCTTCAGCTCTGGGTTTAGAATACGTTTCTTGACTCATTGAATGGATAGCGTATACCACTTCTCCAAAAGATTGTCTCAGACCTGATTTAATTTGAGCTTTATCCATTTGCGCGATTAACGTTGCTTGATTATTATAATTCATTAAGTTACTTTTAATTACTAATGTAGGGATCATTGATACTTTAGTCAAGAAGTATCAGGAAAATAACACAGTAACATGGAAGGAACTATTGTTGATAATCAATCAGTTGTGCTAAAAGAAAAGATTAAAGATTTTTTCTTTACACATTTACAAGGCAATACGGCACAATGTCCAATTCGAGATTTATTGGCCACTAATATGGACAAATGGAGTTTATTCGTGCTTTATAATTTGAGTTTTGGTCAAGTTATGAGATTCAATGAATTGAAGGCTAGGATACCTGACATTTCTTCAAGGATGCTCTCTATGACTTTGAAAAAATTTGAAGCCAATGGTATTATTACTAGGAAAGTATATGCTCAAGTTCCTCCAAAAGTAGAATATAGATTTACAGAATTTGGTGAAGAATATGCAGTAAAAATGATTGATCTAAGTCGATGGTATTTAGAAAATCAACCTTCCTAAATTTAGTATTATCAATGGCTTGTTCTTGGATGAGCATTGTGTTATTTAATTCACAAAATACTGAAGAAGTAAATCTACCATTTGAACTATTGCCTAATCCAATTGTAACTTTATAGATCACGATAGAATAAATGATCTGGAATCGGATTAAAAATAGTGGCGCTTATATCAAGATGAAGAGCTTCTTTAAGCAAGGACTCTCACCTCGTCAATTAGCACTCACTATTATAATAAGTATTCTGATTGGGGTCATGCCTGTGCTCATTGTTAATACATGGATTATTGGGGTATTTTCTGTAGTATTTAGACTTAACCTTCCATTGGCTTTATTTATCAATTACGGAATATGGCCACTACATGTATTACTCATTATACCATTTATAAAAGTTGGGACATGGGTGACCGGTGCATCCATGACATCGATTACATTATCGTACTTCCAAGATGCATTTGCTGAGAGTATACTTCTTGGATTTCAGGATATAGGCTTACAAGTGGCATATGGAATATTAGGATGGGCCCTCATCAGCATTCCCATTGCATTTGCAATTTTTTTTCCATTAGAAAATGGATTGTTGGCATATCTCAAGAAATCTTAATTCAATCTTTTTAATCATCTTTTTCTCCAGCCGTTAATAGAGCATTAGCTACCAGTTCATTGATTATTACCTGTTTATTGATCATATACTTGAACATTCCATCTTCGACTACAGCTATATCGTCTAGTCCCTTGGCTTTCATTGTCTTAAGGACTTCAGAGGTTTTAGTTTCAGGTTTAATTTGATCATTTTGCAAACCTGCAAATTCATTTTTTAATTTATTATACCTGAATCGTGAGTTTCCCTCAGTCTCTAATAATTGACCAGAAAATATACTACTGCTCATCCACCCATCAAATTGACCATTATTTTCGAATAAAATATACTTCACACCTAGAGTAGAGACATAGTCCAATAACAACTCTCTGATATAGATCTTATCACTGGTAATTCTAAGCGCATCTATATTTTTCAAATTTGAATTTTCAATGTTTTCTTTGATTAGTTGTAGTTGGCCTCCCCCACCTTTAGTTTCTACTCTAAAGTTATTTTGAACAGACTCTATTGATAAATCCTGAGATGCAAAGGTTTGGATTTCAGTATTCTTTATACTCTGACTGATCTCAATGAGGTTACCTACTTTTATTCCGCGGCCTTCCTTAGTCACTTGATCATAAAGACCATTGACTTTATCCTGAAAAACTACAAGAACAATCACTACAAAAAAGGCCATACAAGCTTCTCAAGTATTGGCATCCATATTTTGATCTTTTCCATTGTTGTTATTTTAGTAGAGTGGATTTATTATTCTCGAAATTCATGCTCAAATTCCCAATCGCCGCCGATCCAATAAATGTGCAAACCCCGCAAATAAAAAGTAAAAGAACAATGCCGAAATAGTCAATTGCAGTACATCTTCATTAGCAGGAAGGATATAGAAATTGAGATAATTAGCAAATAACATAAACAGTAAAAATGCAATATTGAGGTAGTCATTCATTTTTGATGGACCCTTTGTATTTTTCATATAGTACACAAAAGCTATAATTAGAAGTAATGACTCTACAGCAAATGATGCGATCTTATTATGCCAAAGTCCGATCCCAAATTTAGGGTCACCTGCTATTAATGGTAAATCTGGAGTATGCACAATCAAATCCACAAACCAATGTGACAAAACTGCTAATCCCATAATAATCGCTATACGCTTTGCATTAGGCTTACCCTTTGCTATTACAAATCTGTATAAAATATAGAACATCAATGCCCACAATAGCGATCCTAATAATCCATGAGTAATTGGATATTCCATCTGAAAATTATTCACTTCAGTAAATCCTTCTACGAAAGTGATCTTTTCAACCCCTAATGTAGCAAGTGGAAAAAAGAGAATATCGATGAACTGTGTGGCGGCAAATAGCATTCCTAATGAAGTATTAGTCTCTTTTCCTTTAAGAGCATATGCCGCTGCATAGTGTCCAACAAACATTTAAGTAGTTTTGATGTATTCCTTGAAAGTTATGAAATGTGATCAATTTACAGTTAGCCTTAACTCATCTTTTGATGATATAGAATCAAAATATTAATGTAAGATATTGACGTTCAACAGAGTCCTAATGACGGTCATTTTATAACACAATTTTACTTTATCACATTGATGTAATATAAATTCAAGGCCATTGAATTTGCTTCAATAATATCCAATTTCCCATCACTATTTATATCCGCTAATTTGATATCATAAGTATCAAATGAAGTATTCCCAAGTTCATAATTTTCAAATTGCTCCCCGTCATTCATATTCAAGAAATAAGAGTTTTTCTCACCACTATTACCTACAATGATATCTACATCGCCATCACCATCTATATCTCCAGCATCTATTGAGAATGAAGGACTGTCAGATTCGTCAAATACTTTGTAATGACTGTAATGAAGCACATGATCATCATTTCGCTTACCAAAACAGATAATATTAGGCTCACCAATATTTGCCAATATCAAGTCTTTAATTCCATCACCATTTAGATCAGCGACTGCAACTGACCTCGTCTCATCTTTACCCGATCCATAAGGAATTCTCTCATCAAATGTCATCTCGTCATTGAGGTATACATAATTCTGTTGGCCATCCCTATTGGCTAGAATAAGGTCTTTATCACCATCATTATCTACATCAGCCACTTCTACATCAATGGTGGAGTCTTCATCATTACCAAAATGGATAACCTTTTCAAATATTCCGCTTCCATTATTCAGACAAATCTCATTCGTATTCCTCCGATTGGTGACTAAAATGTCTATATCACCATCGCTATCTATATCATTTAAAGTCACATTTCTAGTATTACTCACTTCATATCCAAATCCACCTTTTTCTGTGAAATGACCATGCCCATCATTAAAAAAAAGTCGGTTAGGTGCCTTATCATTTCCAACAACAATATCTAAATCCCCATCATTATCCAGATCAGCGACCTCTGCAGCGTATGAAGTTGATCTATAAAACCCTAAAGGGAAAGAAACATTGAATCCACCTTTCCCATTATTCAAAAACACCTCATTCTGATCTGGCCAATGTCGACCATTAGCTATGATGATATCCATATCTCCATCGCCATCTAGATCTCCATGAGCAGCAGATGCCGTCCTGAGCTTTTCTACTCCAAAAGAAAAGCGACTTCCTTGTGGATTACGAAAGTGTTGGGAATAGGCTATATTTATCTGACTTACAATGATTAATGTATATATTATTTTATGCATATGTATGTGTTTAATCTATCCCAAAACCTACCTTCTAAAAAGCGAACGGGGTATATTTCTATCTAAATATAAAGATATCCTTTCTTTCTAAACCTAACTAAATCCCCCACTTTTAAAAGAGTGAAAAGTGGTAGCTGCAACTAAGTCCTGTAAGGACGAAATAAAAAAGCTAGAATCATCTGATTCTAGAATTCAAGTAAAAAATTCAACTACCTCTGTAGGAGCGACATTCCTTATCCTCAATATAATCCTTGATGAAATTGAGGTAAATACTCATCTTCTCTTTCTATTTCATTCTCATATAATAGTTTTAAATATTCGTTTTCAAAGGACTTCTTTTGGTGATGAACTTTTTGATTTTTAATGTAATCCACAACCTTCGCCACATCTCTTTCTCCTACAGAAAATGTTGCTCCTCCCTTTTGCCAAGAAAACTCTTGTTCTAAAAACCCTTGTGCATTGATCCATCTTGATGAATTAGACTTCTCTTTCTGAACAAATACAGATGGGGCAATAGTTGGTCGCAAACGAGCCAAAATATGGATATGATCAGCCATTCCATTTACTTGTATTGGAAATTGGTTCAAATTTTTAATAATCACAACAATATACTTATGAAGGTCAACTTCAAATTCAGGTAAGATTAATGCTTGTCAAAATTTCACAGCGCTGACATGATGGACATACAACTTCGTAAAAGAATAGGGCATGATATTCCATTTTAAATCAAGATAGTACAAATATGAATTACATCCTTACAGGACTAAGGCCACTTTTATAAATGAGCAAGAGACAATTTTGGAAATTGTCTCTTGCTATATTCTATCGCCTCTACAAGGCTGTCATCTGACTCCCAGAGTGACGCCAAATTTAAGCCTGATTAGTCAGATTCTATGAACACCAAATCAATCCACCTTAATAAAATCCAATGCCTTGGCCCTTATCGCCGCATTCAGTGCAGGAATATCTTGCTCCTTCACCATTTTATACTTCGCTAATTCTGCATCGATCAGCCCTACCATCTCATCTTTTACAGCTATTGCTGCTTCCGTAGGAGGAAATTCTCCTCTGCCGGTTAATGAATTCAAATGAGCCAATTTATTGGTTAATTTAATAGGGAAATTAAGCGGATCTTGCCTACTTTGATTCTTAGTCTGATACAGCTCTTTTTCTACATCCCCTATTAGAGAATCTATTCTCGTTGCTTCTGCTACTAAATCTTCTTCACCCTCATAATCTTTCTTTAGAGAAGCCAGTTTCTTTTTTACTTTTCTGATTTCTATGATGGCCTCATGTGCTTCAGTCACCTTCTCATTTACCTCTTGTAGAAAACTGAATTTATTCTCATAATCTGCCTGAGGGATGTCCAATTTTGGATTAGCGATGATATTGAAACTTTGAGATTGGCTCTTACCACCATAAGTCATTTCTATCCTATACTCTCCTGGTACTGCCCGTTGTCCTCTCAGAGATCCAGCCCACATGATCATTCCATCAAATGACTTTGCATCTGGATATCTAAAATTCCAATTGAACTTATTAGATCCAGCTTTCACACCTTTGATCATATTCACTTTGTCTTCTGCATGAGTAGAGAATGTTCTCACATGTTCACCATCAGCCTGATAGATAGACATACTGAGTGTATCTTTCTTATCATAGTCTTTTAGATAATAGAAAGCTGTAACTCCACCAGCATGATTCTGCCCTACTCCACTTCGGCTGCCTCCAAATCGGCCACCTCCACTACCAAATAGATAAGCATCTATTGGATCGAATAAAGTCATATCACTCATTCCCGTTTTTGACGCATTCTGATGTATCAATGTAAGATCATCAATAAGCCATAATGACCTTCCCTGTGTCGCAGCTATCAGATTATTGTCTTTTATAGTCAGATCTGTGATCGGTACTATAGGAAGATTCATTTGGAAAGGATGCCATTGACGACCATCATTATAAGAAATGTACATTCCAGTCTCAGTACCCGCATAAAGCAATCCTGCCTTTGCTGGGTCCACTCTTACCACTCTAGTAAAATGATCTCGTTTAATTCCATTGGTGATCTTAGTCCATGATTTTCCATAATCTGTAGTCTTATAGATGTACGGAGCATAATCTCCTAACTTATACTTTGTCCCTGCAAAATAGCATGTACCTGCATCATGGGGATCAGGTTCTATACTATTGATCATCATCCATTCCGGCATACCTTTGGGAGTGACATTAGTCCAGTTCTGACCACCGTCACGAGTGACATGTACAAGGCCATCATCACTACCAGCCCAGATGAGCCCTTCTTCTATAGGAGATTCATCAGCAGCAAAAACTGTACAGTAGTACTCTACACTGGTATTATCCTGAGTGATAGGTCCTCCTGAAGTGCCCAATTTACTCGCATCGTTGCGAGTAAGGTCAGGACTGATCACTTCCCATGTCTGCCCTTCATCTTCACTCATATGTAAGTGATTAGATGCAGTGTATAATCTGTCGCTATTATGCCTAGAAAAGAATATCGGGAAGTTCCATTGAAATCTATATTTCATCGCTTCAGCTCCAGCTCCCATAGGGTTGTCAGGCCATACATTTATACCTCTTGTAGTATTCAGTCTATGATCTACTCTCGTAAGAAATCCTCCATAGCTACCTCCATATACAATCTCAGGATCATCAGGATCCGGAGCAATATGTGCCGACTCTCCACCAGCAGTGCTCTCCCAGTCACTTTCTGATATACTTCCTCCATTAGTCCTATGTGGAACTCGTATCGTACTGTTGTCTTGCTGTGCTACAAGTATTCTATAAGGAAATGCATTATCAGTGGTCACTCTATAATATTGAGCAGTGGGCTGATTGTGATATGTACTCCAAGTGCCTCCCGCATCATAGGATACCTGAGCTCCACCATCATCAGCTATGATCATACGTTGTGGATCTTCGGGAGCAATCCATAGATCATGATGATCACCATGTGGTGCACCTCTAGCTATGAATGTCTTTCCACCATCTGTAGAAGTATGATATCTCACATTCACTACATATACCTTATCTACATCCTTAGTATCCGCATAGATACGAGTGTAGTACCATGCTCTTTGACGTAAGGCACGACTTTCATTGGTCTTCTTCCAAGTCTTGCCACCATCATCACTGCGGTATATTCCTCCTTTATCATTTTCTATCAGTGTCCATATTCTATCACTATTGGCAGGTGATACAGCTACTGCTGATATTCCCCATACGCCTTCAGGTAATCCTTCATTCTTACTTATATCCGTCCAAGTCTCACCACTGTCAGTACTTTTCCATAAGCTAGATCCTTCGCCTCCACTTTCTAGGCTATAAGGAGTTCTTCTGATCTTCCAAGTAGTAGCATAAAGTATTCTAGAATTATTAGGGTCTATGACAAGGTCTACAGCACCTGCATCTTTATTTGCAAATAAGACTCTGCGCCATGTATTACCACCATCTGTGGTCTTGTACACACCTCTTTCAGTACTAGATTTATATAGATCACCCATCACTGCGGCATATGCTACATCAGCATTATCAGGATGTATTCTGATTCTCGATATATGCCTGGAGTTTATAAGTCCTTTCTGACTCCATGTCTTTCCTGCATCATCAGATTTCCATACTCCATATCCATAAGAAACATTTCCTCTTACAGTTTTTTCACCACCGCCTACATATAATACGTTGTTATCCGATGTGCTTACAGCTACTGCACCTATAGATCCTCCGAAAAATCCATCAGAAATATTTTCCCATGAATTGCCGCCATTTTTAGTGCGCCATACTCCGCCTCCTGTACTACCGAAGTAAAATAGATTAGGATGACCGGGTACTCCCGTGGCAGCGCAACTTCTACCGCCTCTGTAAGGACCTATAGATCTCCATTCCAGAGCTTCATAATAATCAGAATTAGGATCAGGTTTCACTGCCTGAGCAGAAAGGTCTATATAGGTTAACGATATGATGATAAAAATAAAAGCTAGTTTTTTCATTTGTCAATTTGTAATTAAGCTCGGAAAATAGACAGTTTTTAGAATACTTTAGCTTTAAGACATGATATTTATTCTTGTTATCGGCGATTGATTAATACTTCACTATTACTGAAAAGCATATAGCTGAAATCATATACATATCTGTATTCTTTATTCTGCTTATTGATTTTGTATGTGGTGATATAATTAAAATTGAATTTTTTCCGCTCTAGAGTCAAAATTGATACTTTCATTTGGGTTTTCTTTTTCCCCATTATCTCTAAGAGAATAGATCGGTTACGATGTAGTATATTATCAATTTTATACGCAGCATCTCGTGTAACCTGACTCAACTTTTGATGATAACTCGTTTTACATTTTACTGTACAAAATATCTTATCACTTCGGCCATTAAAATGAGATTTACAGAGTCGACAGATACGCATAGTTATAATTTTCATTCAAAAAAGAAATCAAACTAAAAGTACAAAACAACTATCCGTATTGCAACGGTTGCATTACATATAAATTCATATCACACTGATTATCAATACTATATTGAGTTATATTACACCTCGTAATTACTAAATTCACAACATTTACATGTGCCGACTCATCAAGCCATAATTTTCAATGCTCTTCCTAATGCTAAGAGAATCAAATTTCATATTCCTTATAATGCTATCGAATGGAGGATACAGATCAAAGCAATGGATTCCTCTTATTATCATTCTGCTCAAAAACTATGGAGTGTAATTAATACAAAAGAAAACCTCAACACACTAAAAAAACTATTTGGCAAAGAAGGATATAATATATGCCAACCTGCTGCAAAACCCAAAATGCCTTACCACGCTTTAGACAATGATCAAAAAGAAATACTTGCGCTCTACACACAAAAAATAACACTCAAATCATACAGTGCCCATACTATAAAAACATATAGAAATGGATTCATTAGATTCCTTACATTTTTCAATAGTAGGAACTACAATGACATCTCCAAAGATGAGATCGAGGGCTTCATTTATCATCTGATACAAAAACATAAAATTTCTGATTCATTGCAAAATTCTATTATCAATGCCATTAAGTTCTATTACGAACACGTACTCAATAAACCAAGAGAATATTATAATATCCAAAGGCCAAAAAAAGCTAAATCTCTCCCTAATACTTTAGCGAAAGAAGAAGTGATAAAAATTTTATCGGCTCCTGACAATCTAAAACACAAGTGTATCCTCACTCTTATCTATAGTGCAGGACTTAGAATCTCAGAAGTCTTAAAAATCAGAATAGAAGATATCCATAGTAAAGAGATGAGAATATTTATTAAAGGTGCAAAAGGGAAAAAGGACAGATATACAGTACTATCTGAAAAGATGCTTCTTATGCTCAGGAAGTATTACATCAAAGAGAAACCCGCTTATTGGCTTTTTGAAGGAGCTGAAGGAGGACAGTATTCTGTCAGTAGCATTCAAAAAATATTTAGAAAAGCTGCTAAAAAGTCTCGAATTAATCCTTGGGCAACACCCCATACCCTGAGGCATAGTTTTGCCACTCATTTACTAACACAAGGTGTTAGTCTCAGATATATTCAATGCCTTCTTGGTCACGAAAGCAGTAAAACAACCGAAATATATACTCACGTCATGAACATAAATAACAAAATAGTCCAAAGCCCATTGGATAATTTGGTAATGGGGCCGTAAATTGTGAGAGACATAGAAGATATATCTGCCACTGTGGTAGATATAAAGGTGTTACTTGCCACTAAAACCACCCAAAATGGGAAAGAAGCATTAAAAATTAAGATCATAAATTAGCAACATTAACATTTAAACATATGAAAAAGATTACTTTATTAACATTATTACTGAGCCTGTTGATCAGCGGTCTTTATGCTCAAAACATTGAAGTAGTAGGTAAAGCAAAGATTACGGTGATGGATACGGTGACAGACGTGTCAGCCAACGTAGTGAGGCAATCTGATGGCACACTGGCCCTGCGCCACTATAAGATCGGTGATATGACGCAGGGAGGCATCGTCTTTTATATTGATGAATCCGGAGAGCACGGCCTGGTAGCAGATACAGCAGACCTCAGTACCTCGATAAGATGGAACGCTGGAACAAATGGGAATACACAAGCAAAAGGAGACGGTCCATTTGCAGGAGAGATGAACACTGCAATCATCATATCCTCGCAAGTGGCGATCGGAGATGATGGAAGTACATATGCCGCAAGAATATGTGCAGAACTTCAGAAAGGAGGGTATGGAGACTGGTATCTGCCTTCAAAGGAAGAATTGAACTTGATGTATAATAACTTACATGTGGCAGGACTTGGTGGCTTTGCGAGTACGATCTACTGGAGTTCTACTGAGGTCACTAGTAGCTTCGCGTGGGGACAGGATTTCGTCGATGGCCTCCAGTACGACGGCAATAAGTTGTTCCTCAACCTCAGAGTAAGGGCTGTTCGGGCTTTTTAACCATTTATCCATTTAACAATTAATACCGCGAAGCGGTTGATTTTAGAAAAAAGGCATGGCTCTGTATTATGACTTACCGGTCTTTAAGGATGTGTATAAGCTTATTATAAAGTTATTTGAATATACTAAGGACTTTCCGAGAGAATATAAGTATACCTTAGGTCAAGATATAAAACGTGATGGAATTCAGTTAGTAAGAAGTATCTACAGAGCCAATAAAGAAAAGGACAAGCGTAAATATTTGGAATCTTTCTTAGATGATTTTGAATTACTAAAACTGGAAATAAGAATATGTACAGATATGAAATTATTGTCACTGAGAAAACAAGCAGAATTGAGTCTGTTGATGGAAAGTATTGGTAAGCAAATAACAGGATGGCGTAATGCTCAGAAATATTAATTGTAGCGGGAATTGCTATGGCTAAGGTGATAGCAAGCGAGCATGGTTTTGATTGAAAAAGCGATAAAGGGACAGTCCCAAAATCAATAGAGACTGTTAAACGAGAGTTTTGTCAGAATCGGAAATCGAAAGGTTTAGATCTCTGGTGAAGATTTCAAATTTCTGTGAGATTCCTGACATAGATTAGAACACCTTTATTTATTGTAGTTGGTGGCTTTGCGAGTACGTTCTACTGGAGTTCTACTGAGAACAATAGTAACAACGCGTGGAAACAGAATTTCAACAATGGCAACCAGAACAACAACAATAAGAACAACAACAACAGAGTAAGGGCTGTTCGGGTTTTTTATCAAGACAGAAGGATGCCTGAGTTAATAAATCAATCTCAGGCGTCTTTCATTTAAACCAACAGATGAAATGCAACTTGAGCTATTCAATGGAAAGGAAACTAAGATAACCGGAGAGGTTGCTCTGGTAGAGATTTTTGAGTCCTATTTACAATGCAGAAAAAATAAGAGATATACAGCTAATGCGATAGCCTTCGAAATAGACTATGAGCATAATTTAATAAATTTATGGAGAGAGATAAATGCGGGTACATACAAGCCAAATCGCTCTATCGCATTTATCATAGATCAAGCCGTAAAGCGAGAAATATTTGCAGCTGATTT
>DKPS01000223.1:0-1629 GCA_002471345.1 Saprospiraceae bacterium UBA7328 | reverse complement strand
ATTTTAGGGATAGAGTTGTTCATCATTATATTATTAAGAAACTCAATCCATTATTTGAGAAACAATTTATCATAGACAGCTATGCATGTCGAGTAGGAAAAGGAACCCATTTTGGCATTCAGCGGATCAATAGATTTATCAGAAAGTGCTCACAAAATTATAGTGAAGACTGCTTCATCTTGAAATTGGATATCAAAGGATTTTTTATGCACATTGATCGGAGTATACTCTATGCTGGATTAAAGGAATTCATAACTCAAAAGTACAATGGGGACGATAAAATAAAGCTTCTTGAGTTAGTCAAGATAAATGTCTTTAATGATCCAACTGACAATTGCATTAAGAAAAGCAGTGCAAAAAAGTGGAAGGGATTGCCACAATCAAAGAGTTTGTTTCATTCTCCTTCTGGAAGCGGACTACCTATAGGAAATCTTACGAGCCAGATCTTCGCTAATTTTTACATGGATAAGTTTGATCATTTTATCAAGCATAACTTGGGTATTAAATATTATGGCAGATATGTAGATGACTTTGTGATTGTACATGAGGATAAGGAATATCTAAAAAGGCTTATAGGTATTATCAAAATCTTTCTAAAAGTCGAACTGCGATTAGATATACATCCCAAGAAAATTTATCTACAGCATTATACCAAAGGGGTTTCATTTCTTGGCACCTTCATCAAGCCTAATCGCATCTACATTGGCAAACGAACGAAGGGTAATTTTTATAAGGCAATCCTTAGACAGAATGAGATCACTAAAAAATATAAGCCGACTATTGAAGAGCAAGTAAAGTTTCAGAGTAGTATGAACTCTTACTTAGGAATCATGAAGCACTACAACACCTACAAATTGAGGAAGAAAATGATCTGGAAATATCTAAGTCCCTATTGGTGGAATGTAGTTTATCTATCTGGAGGATATGCTAAATTGGTAAGGAAAGTGAGGAGGAGTACGGCAAGTAACACGTGATATAAGATCAGACTTTGCTATCGCTGCGTCCGCTCCATATCACCGATCCATTAGCCTTCATTATGAACTAACAAATTATTTAATTATGAAAACAATACGGCTTTTTATTACTATCATCTTGACGAGTTTATTTTTGAGTTGCAATAACGAATCTAAGAATGAAAAACCGAACCAATTCGCTGGACTTTGGTCTTTACACCAAATGCAATTTTATAATCCGCAAACCAAAGAATGGAGCGAATTTAAAAATTCAGGAATGGGTTTCCCTGATGGACTTAAAGGAAATTTATTCTACGATAATGCCAATCATATGTCGGTACATTTAGTCCCGAAAGGTTATGAGAATACTGATTTAAAGTTTCCAACTATTATAGATTCAATTTCCCTCGACGCACTTAAACATCATGCAACTTCGTACACGTATTTTGCGAATTATACTATTGATAAGGAAAAGAAAACAATAGCCCATAAAAGAATATCCCATTCAAATCCAAATATGTGGAATGAGACTGCAATACGAAAATATTCTTTCTCTGGTGACACTTTGACACTCGAACCTATTGAAAAAGAACTTGCTGGAACAAGGCTTAGATGGATAAAGGTTTCTAATACAAATGAATGAATAACGAAAGGCTAACAATGGAGCCTGTTGACT
>DKPS01000042.1 GCA_002471345.1 Saprospiraceae bacterium UBA7328 | reverse complement strand
AATTATTTTATAAAAAAATATTTATGATTTCTGACTTGCTATAATTTATTATAACAAATTACTGAACGTTTGTCAAGTTTTTTTTTAATTAAATGTGCCAACGGATTTTTGTATCAAATTCATAGCAGTTGCAGTTGCTGGAATAACACTACCTAACATAACAGCTTTATCGTTCCAATAAAACCCCACAGCAGTCCAAGAAATTGCACCAACAATATAAGAAAGTTGACCCAATATGGGCAATCCTGCATTTTGAAGAAATATTCCAATTACAGCAGCAATTACTCCTATCCACTTGAGATAACTATCTGGGCCACCAGAAGGGGTGCTGGGTGAAACTTCCTCAAATTGAGCTTGCATATCCTCAAGTTCTTCTTGAAGTCGCTTCTTTTCTTTTGAAAGTTCCATAGCAAGACTTGCAGCCTTACCCATCTGTCTTTCTTCTTTATATTCTATTTGGATGTTATCTTTTTCTTCGGACATAATATATCTTCACTATGGTAATTCTCTTTCTTTGTAATGAAAAAATGACTCACTATTGTAACTCTTATCACAGATATACATATCAAAATGAGGTTTGTTTCCCACTTGAAGGTCATGGTGTTTTGCGCCCCATTCTTTTAATTGTTTCTTGGTCAAATCGTATAGAGCATCTATTTCTCCAGATTTACATCCTCTTGCTGTCCAATATATGATAGTATGTTTTTCATCATCATATAACGAATTGATGTATTCAATACGAGAAGCAAATGGTTTTGCTCCAGAATAGTCTGATGGTATATCTTTAAATTCTTCATGTGGAATATTACCAGCTGTACAGATTGTACCATCCACATCAACATATATAATTTTTTTTGTCTTCAATTTCATACTCATTATTTAATTAATCTTAAACCTTCTATCCACCACTCTAAGCTCGTTGTGACCTTGATCGTAAATATAAGCTTCTTTAATTGAACCATCGATGTTCTTATCCCAATAATCTAAAAATTTGGTGATACGAGGAAATTTGGGTATTTGATCTTCTGTTTGCCAAACGAATTCGTTAACTAAATCTGTATAATCGGGTAAATAGTAAATAACTTGAACAGTAGCGAGTGTCCATTTGTGTAGAATCTGAGACAAGGTTATTCCTTTCCAGTTGAACCGAATCCTCCATCTCTATCAGTTTTTCGCTCTGGGCGAATATCACTTTCCATAATAACGTGTAGAAATTCTTTTACCATTTCTGCCTGACACATTCGGATTCCATCGGATACAAATTGTTGATATCCACTTATGTTATAAACCATCATATAAACTGGTTCGACATAATCGGAATCGATAATGCCTACGTTATTAGCAAGAGTCAAGCCTTGTTTTAAAGCAAGGCTAGATCTTGGATACAAACGAATCGAATGTCCTGCTGGAATATCAAAAATCAATCCAGTAGGAACTAACATTCGTTCTGTAGGGTTAATTTGAACCCTTCCTTTTACTACTTTTCTTTCTCTTATTTCTATATCTTGATCGTAATGATTTATGAATACTCTTACCAGCGAATCTTCTGGTAAAAAAGAACATATGTCAAAACAAGCTGAACCTTCAGTAGCACGAATGGGTTCGTTTACTTCTGGATTTGTTTTATAAAAATATAAATCACTCGTCATTCTCGACATCAGCTTCCTTTTTATTTCCTATATTATATTTTGGTGTCAACTCCCATTCATCCTTCTCTTTAAAAGAAAGAATCTTTAGTTGACTCAATGGAACTGTAGGTTCTGCTGATTTATCTGGTTCGACCAAAGTAATTAATTCCCATTCAGAAAGCAGATTAGCAACTGTATTTCTTCGTGCTTCATCATTTTCTGAAAAATTGGATGTCTTTCCGTCTAATGCAAATAATTCTTTAAAATGTACTATGTAATATCTTCCTTGTTTGTGAAGAATATGACAAGACTGAAATAATGTTTTTTCTTTGCGTGATGCAATTCCGATTCTGGTGAGGGTTTCTCTTACTTTGAGAAAGTCATCGGGCTCTTTTAACTTCACTTCAATCATCGCTTGGATGATAGTTTCGCTCATTTTGTTCCTTTCAAACCACCTAATTCAATATTTTGTCGAATAATGTCTAGTTGAGAGTCATTCAGCAATGTAGAGTAGTCTCTTGCTTTTTCATAACTACAACTATAATACTTCTTAATCAATTCAAGAGTATCATTATTTTCGCGTTTAATCCATTTGCCCCATCTCTTTTTGGGTCTTACTATATTTAGTAAAAAGTCGAATTGAAGCTTAGGATCTAGGTGGCTCTGAACATTCATTTCATTAGCATACAGAGCGGTATCGTGATTAAAACTTAGTCCACGATTTATGATAAAAGAGTTATAATCCTTCTCTAATGTAGGTGTTTCATCAATCAGATTTTTCTTACCATGATTGATTTGGTTTATGAAGTCAAAGGGATTCATACAAATTCACATTCCGCCATCAATTCAATCAGGCATGCAACCAAGTTAATCTCTTGGTCTGCTACGAAAGC
>DKPS01000139.1 GCA_002471345.1 Saprospiraceae bacterium UBA7328 | reverse complement strand
ATATCAATCGTATAAAAGAGATTGATAAAAACACGGTAGTTGTTAGTGGTAATCATAGACTTGTGATCAGTAAGAGGATGAAAGATGGGCTGATGAGCGCGATAAGGCTAAAAGGGTTGATTTGATAAGGACTTACTTTCTCCCAAAAAAAAGAAAAGGCAAAACAATTTTTATTGATCAATAGTCTTTTTAATCACCTTAGGATACTTCAAAGCTTTCTAGAACCTTTTTGATGTTGAATCTATCATCAAGTTCATCGAATCTAAGAATGGTGACATCAAACAATGAATAAGGTTAAAATTTAAACGCTCCAAAAGCTAAAACTTTGAAAAAAAGCAGACAATTACCAACGCTTCTTTTCATTTACTCGTCTTACTTATTAAAACCACTTGTTTGATCATCAATAACAAATCTTAGAAACTCATATTTTTTATAATCACAAATCCAATCTGGATAAAAATATCATCATGAAAGAATTTTTTAAATATTCAATTTTACTTTCTCTATTCACACTTTCATTCACTTCTTGCCTCAAAGATCAATGCGATGAAACCAGAACCTTCATTCAATATGATCCAATCTACCTAAACTATAATGACATTAGGAGTGACATATTTACTGATTCTCCAAGAGAACTGACTACTCCTGGGAAGCTCTATGTCTATGAGCAATACATATTCATTAATGAGCAGGAAGAAGGAGTACATATCTATGATAATAGTGATCCTTCGTCTCCAATAAATATTGGGTTTATCTCAATTCCTGGCAATGTGGATATCGCAATAAAAGATGATCATCTCTATGCTGATAATTATATGGACTTGATCACTGTGAATATACAAGACCCTACAGAAGCTAGACTTGTCTGCCGTGATGAAGATGTATATAGCAATTATCGGTTTCAAGAAGGTAGAGGTGTGTTAGTCGGGCATAGAGAGACAGAACAAACTCTACAGTTGGACTGCAATGACCCCAATTTTAATAATGGTAGATTCTTTGTGGATGATCTCATATTTGCGAATCAAGAATTCGATGCATCTGCAGGAGCAGGTGGAGGAAGATCAGTGACAGGTACAGGAGGATCATTGGCTCGGTTTACCATTGCAAAAGATCATCTCTATGTCATCAATGATTTTTCACTTTTTATTTTCGATGTAACTAAAGCTGAGAAGCCTCGAAAAACGCAGGAGTTTTATGTGGAATGGGGTATTGAAACCATATTTCCTTATGGTGACAATTTATTCATAGGCGCTCAAAACGGAATGCATATTTATAGTATTTCTGAACCATCTAGCCCATATTACCTTTCTGCATTTAGACATGCTACTGCTTGTGATCCAGTATTCGTAAATGGTGATATAGCATATGTCACATTGAGAGATGGAAGAGCATGTGAGTCTTTCAGCAATCAGCTAGACGTTATAGATGTATCCGACCTAAAATCACCGAAACTTTTGAAGTCTTTTGAAATGGACAATCCTCATGGGCTCTCTGTGAGAAACGAAAGGCTATATCTATGTGAAGGAGATCAAGGTCTCAAAATCTTCGATGAGTCTGAACCGACTGAGGTAGGGGACAAACTGAAGAAACATTTAGATGATATCCATGCTGTAGATGTAATCGCTCTAGGTGATGAGTTACTATTGGTAATAGGAGCAGAAGGGCTTCATCAGTTTGATATTAGTGATAGGGACAATCCTGTAGAGCTGAGTGTGATAGTACCAGTAAGAATAGTAGAATAAAGCTTGAGAAACGCGTACAAAATAGAAAAAAATGAAAAATATAATTGTTGCATTCTTGCTATTAGCTGTACTTTCTGCAAGTGCACAAGAAAATGAGAGCATCGATAAAAAAATGGTGAAAGTTCATCTCAAAGATGGGTCAATCATAAGCGGTGCACTACAGTCATGGACTTATCAGGAAGAAGTAATCATCATAACACAAGGTGTAACTTTAAAATTTCCAAATGACAAAGTAAGACGTGTGGTTGAAGTAGATAATTTCTCAAAAGTAAAAGAACCAATTATTCATCAAGATAAGGGCATATATTATACAGCAAAGGCTCAAATACTCTCAGGAAATGAAGGGAATAGAGCTCATAATAGGATTGGATATGGACTTACAGCATCTGCAGGTTACCAATGGAATCAATATTTGGGCGCCGGAATAGGTACAGGTTACAGACAACTGATTTGGGACACTGGAGAAAAGATGATACCTATATTTGCCGAAGTAAAAGGGTTCTTATCTAACAAGGCTGTCAGACCGTTTTATAATATGGAAATTGGTTACAGTTTTGGTCTTACAGATGAAGAGTTGTCACTAATCAAATCTAAAGGTGGACTTTTACTTTACCCTTCATTTGGTATATCATTTGGCAGACAAAAAATGAAATATTCATTTGACATTGGGTATCTATTCCAAGATGCTGAATTAACATACGGTAGTAATTTTGATGATCGAGTGAGAACAGTACAAGACATTAAATATCAAAGACTGACATTGAGATTTGGAATGTCATTCTGATTTTTTTATTTAATATTTAAAAGATACTATTTCAATCTGAATGGCGGTAAATACCATCCATAATGACCAAAAACTTCGCAGCATCATCCAAGGATGCGCTGCAAATAACCGAAAGTGTCAAGAGGAACTTTATCGCCAATTTTTCCCAACTCTAGAGCGGACTATCCGAAGATATACTCATGATGAAGACAAAGTGATGAGTATCATGAATAATGGCTTTCTGAAAGCATTTCAGAATATTCATAAATATGAATATCGTGGATCATTCGAGGGTTGGCTCCGAAAGATCATCTTCAGATCAGTAAGTGATTATATGCGAAGTGAATCTAAAGATGTAAAGTTTTTAGTATTTGAAGAAGTAGAAAAAGGAATAACACAAAGTGCATATCAACAATTGTATTTCGATGATCTCATTCAGATTATTCAAACCTTACCTGAGATGCAAGAGCAGGTATTTAACCTCTTTGCAATTGAAGGTTATAAACATCACGAAATATCAGACCTACTTCAAATCAATGAAAATACGAGCAGGTGGTACCTGTCAGAGGCAAGAAAACAACTGAAACAAAAATTAACGAAAGTGAACAAAAATTATAGAGATGTCGGGTGAGAGGAATAATATGGTAGATAGAGGTTGGCTCAATATGGAGCAACTCTTAGATCAAGAAATGCCTGTGCAAAAAAAGAGAAGAAAGATCCTGTGGTTGCCCATTCTTGGTTTTCTTCTATTCCTTATAGGCGGTTTCTTACTCCATACAACAAGTGATAGTAGTACAAACAGTATAGAAGAGGTTGGTCAATCATTTACAAACAATTCAAATCTTCTCTCAGAACAAAAAGACAACAACAATCTTCAGAAGAATATTTCACCAATAACAAATTCTACGTCCAACCATAACCAGAGTGAAATATCATTCGAAACAAACCCTACGATTTCAGCTTTCTCAAATTCAAAGGGGGCTACTAATCAATTATTAGTAAATCAAATTCTAAAAAATACTGCTAATGATCTTAAGATAAATGCAGAAGGGATCACTCATAGTAAAAACACTAACCCTAATAATGTTGCTCATTCTGTAGTTCATTCTCAAGAGAAAAAATCCTTAGCCGATACTCCATTATCGGTATCTGGAGATTTCATAGAAGATAATAAAGCCGTATTGGCCAATGAATCATTAACCGCTTTTCACGATATCATGCCACTGAATATCAACTATTTAGAAACTTCATTTACTTTAAATACACCTCAAACATCTTCAATTCATTCTTTGAAATCAAATAATAAGTCTATTGAATGGATTGTGGGCTTTAAAGGTGATCGCCTTGTACAAAGGGGGATTGATTTGATAGGTATTGAAGCAGGTTTATCAAAGAGGTTGTTCTCAAAATGGGGTCTTGGTTCCAGAGTCTCTTATTCTAAATCCTTAAGTTCTACTACTACTTCAGCTGTAGAAAATACAGAGCTCGATATGAGTTCCACTATTAATACAGGTGCAGAATTTGACAATGCTGAATTCGCTGAATCTTTTGCTGCCCCAACTCTTCACTTAATGGAAGTTTTACTCACACCTGAATATTACTTCAAAAATAAATTAACCGCTTTCGGAGGTCTGGCTATAGGCTATCAATGGGGAGATATTACTTATCATAACATCCAAAACACTTCTGGTATCCGAGCAAGTGAGCCAGGCACTATCGCATATAGTTCTTTGATTTATGGAGTTACAACGGGTCTGAATTATAATCCATTGAAAAGAGTTTCTATAGGCTTAGAATATTCGATATATCTGAATCCATTAGCAACAGAATCAAAAGAACAGCAACTTAGACTGCTTCCTGCAGAATCTCTTTCACATCAAAAGGTAGGTTTAAGATTTAGATTCATGTTTTGAAAAGGTCAGTTTTCCTGAGTAAGTCATTCTCTTTACAAGATAAATATGAGTTTTCTTCTTGTAAATATTTAGGTTTTCTATTTCTACTATATTTGGAACTTAAACGAACATCATGTTAAGAATAATTTTAGTCCTGCTTATTTCATTACCAATGTCACTATTTGCTCAAGATACAAAAGATTCCAACCCTCCTTATCATCAGATACCAGATGCCCCTGAGGCCTATTCTCCACAGACTGTTCTGGCCCGTACGATAGATGGGTTAGGTTATAGATATTATTGGGCGACAAAGGATCTAAGACCAGAAGATCTAGAATTTCTTCCTGGCAATGAAGGTCGTCCTACTAAAGATGTTCTAAATCACTTACATGGCTTAGTATCAGTTGTACTTAATGCAGTAAAAGGAAACCCAAATGTGCGACCAAGGACAGAAATAGAAATGACATGGGAGGAGAAAAGAACCTCGACATTAGAAATGTTAAAAGAGGCGAGTGATCTTTTGGTAAGTGAATCACCTCCAAATCCAGAGGATATTAAGATCATTTTCCAAAGGGGAGAGCAAACTAGTGAATTTGCACTTTGGACATTACTAAATGGCCCTTTAGCAGATGCCATTTATCATACAGGCCAGATCGTATCTTTTAGGAGGTCATCAGGAAATCCGACACATCCTGGGGTGAGTGTATTTGCTGGAAAGACTAAGGAATAAAAGATCTTTTACTGTGTCTATTTCATTTTCTTCTGTCCCCACCCTTCTGCTTATTGATATTCAGAAAGGACTAGATCAATGGAATTATTATGGAGGAAACAGAAACAACCCCGATGCAGAGCTAAATATGGCAAATATTCTTCAGTATTGGAGATCTAACAACTGGCCACTCTATCATATCAAGCACAACTCAACGTCCGTTAATTCTCCTCTATTTCCTGGTCAAATAGGAAATGAATTTAAAGATGAAGTGATGCCTGTTAAAGGCGAAATAGTTATTGAAAAAAATGTCAACAGCGCATTTATTGGAACTGATTTACTTGAAAAACTGATACAGGCAAAGGCAAATGAACTTGTCATTATAGGCCTGACAACAGATTATTGTGTTTCTTCTACTACCAGAATGGCTGGAAATTTAGGATTTGAAGTGAAACTAATTAGTGATGCCACAGCTACCTTTGACAAAAGAGGTCAAAATGGCAAGAAGTATGGGGCAGAGGATATTCATAATATTGAATTAGCAATACTTCTTGAAGAGTTTTGTAAAGTCTGCTCCACTAAAGAGTTACTAAATGGTCTAAATGGGAATTCGTTCTAGTTACACCGATGACAAAGTGATCATCTGAGTGTGAACAAAGGAAATATCCAGTAGTGGCAATTCTGAATAATGCAAGATGACTTCTTAAATTGAATTGTTGGATATCAAAACTTTAAACCCTTCCTTAAAAGCTATTAACCCAACAATAGGAAGAAGGTTATTAAAAACAATTGTTATTCAATGGGCTCTCATTCTTCCCAAAGATTAAATGGAAACCATCCTATAATCTTCATTTATCAAAGTGGATCAACTAACTTTTCTATTTTTATGGATTTAGGATTTTTTAATTTAATGGGACAAGAGTATTTTCAACAAATGAAGGTTTGTAAATCCTAATTATCCATTCAAAATTAGAGCAAATGAAGAGAGAAATTACATTTTTTAGCATATTAGTTTGTGCTGTCTTATTCACAGATTGTGGAATTAGTCAAACTGCCTTAAACCAACTTTCTCAATCCGAAAAGGACAATGGATATGAGTTACTTTTTAATGGGTCCGATCTCAACAACTGGACAGGCAATAAAGAAGCGTATAAAGTAGAAAATGAAAATATACTCGTCGACCCAAAAGGTGGAGGCAGTGGTGGAAATTTGTATTCTAAAAGCGAGTACAGTGACTTTGTCCTTAAGTTCGAATTTAACCTGACTCCAGGAGCTAACAACGGATTAGGTATACACGCACCCTTGGAAGGAGATGCCGCTTATCTTGGTAAGGAAATTCAAATATTGGACAATAACCATCCAAAATATGAGAAAATCAAATCTTGGCAAGCTCATGGTTCAGTATATGGGGTAATAGCAGCTAAAAGAGGAGCTTTACTTCCTGCAGGTGAGTGGAATAAAGAAGAAGTGATAGTCAAAGGCTCACTTATCAAAGTAATTGTGAATGGAACCACTATTGTGGATGGGGATGTATTAGAAGCCAGTGAAAATGGCACACTAAGTGGAAGAGATCATCCAGGTCTTTTGAAAACTAATGGCCATATTGGTTTTTGTGGTCATGGTGATGAAGTCAGGTTTAGAAATATCAGAATAAAATCTTTGGCAAAGTGATTCTTGAATCCTCAATAACCAAAATGATATATTCTTTAATATTATAAATCATATGGGATATATCTTTCCCATTTCCAAGGCGTATATACGTCCCCAATAGAGATTTCTAATAGTTCTTTGAATATGCTTTCTGCATTATCGCTATTGGACATTATTATGATACCAATGCCTTTATCTGGAAAGACAATAGAATAATGTTGAAATCCTTCTCCATGTCCTTCTTTAAAAGCTGCTTTTCCATATGGAGAGTGCAGTAATCCCCACCCTAAACCATAGTTCAGTTTAATATCATCATTTTCATCCGTGTCATCCCATGATTCCACACCGAATTGTACTTTTGACTTTATTCTTTTATTTTCTTGAAATAAAAGGTTGGTTACTTCCGATCCATTCTCAGTATGTTTCAAAATCTCTTTTATAAACTTTGAATAGTCCACAATTGTAGTCTCCATCGAACCTGCAGCATTGGCTTCATCTTCAATATCCTTTTTTATTACTTCTTCTGTAGCAGTATGACCATTACAATAGACATCTTCAAATCTGTCTTGCCACACATAACTGGTCTTATCCATTCCTAATGGGCTGAAAATGCGCTCCTGCGCCATGTCCTCCAGGTTTTGACCAGTGATTTTATCAATAACAAATTGCAAAAGGTATATTCCTTCTCCGGAGTAACTGTAACGTGTTCCAGGATCTATAATAAACCTAATTTTTCCTTCGCGATCAAAATCAAAATTCTTTGTGAAAAATCTCCAATTAGGAAAACCTGTAGTATGAGTCAGGCACATCCTCCCTGTAATCTCTTCATACCTTTTATCTCCTTTAAGGTTTTTATAACTCCTCCATTCTTTAGAAAGTTTATATTCAGGAAGTGGCTTTTCAAGATATTCTTGTAATGGTTTATCCAAATCAATTACTTCTTCTGACACTAACTGTGCCATTAAATATCCAAATACAGCCTTACTAAAAGAAGCACCATAAATTATTTGATCCGTATGAAGATAAGTACTGTCTTTCTTATTAGAATAACCAAATGCCTCATTGTATACTACTTCATTGTCATTAAAAACAGACACGGTTATCCCAGTTACATTCGCAGCCTTTATGAGTCTTTTGATATGACCTGAAAGCTCATTACTACTTATTCTAGTTCCATCTAATTTTATAAGTTCTACCTCTCTGTTTTGCAATGAATTTTGTCTTTTGGAAATATCAAAGTCATTTTCATTCTTACAACCAATTAATATAATAAGCGCCAAAATCAGAATTACTCTCATGATCGAAACTCGATTTTATCATTTCTATCCAAGGTGAACTAGATAATTCGCATTATCTAATTGCTTAGATAAGATGTGATTCTTAATGGACAAAGGCCTCAATAAGGCTTTTAAAACTAGCAATGGTAATGAATGATTAAATTACTAGGACATTTTTTCATTCTGCATTATGGACAACATTCTGGTATAGCTAAAACCTGCATTCTCCTTATGTCCCCAATTATTGTAACCCAAACTTTCAGAGGCTTCATCCCCGTATAGAAAATTAAAAATCAAGCTATAATCTTTTGACTCTGAATGCTTTTGGTAAAAACGATTCAATTTTTCAAAATCTTGAAGTTCGTTAACATCATTAATATTTATTGATTCGTTTTGTACAAATAATTCTTGTTGCACATGATCCTTTAAAGTCAAAGGTGGTCCGAACTTACAATTATAAACAGTATCATAAACTTGACGTCTTGTTCTTTCAACAATCAGATTCTTATTAAAATTTTCACTAGTCCAAAAAATTGGTGTACAAAATTTACGCCTAAGCAACGGAGTCAATTTGAATCTGCTATTGTAGTCAGTTGTACAATGTTCAGACCACGCCCCACCGACATCATCTATCAAGTTAATAACCACCTGAAAAGTAGTCGAATCTTGTGATTTTAGGGTTCTGTTCAGGCTTATTAACTCCTCGCTGATTAGATTCTCTACATTCAGTTTCTTTAGATCTATCAGCTTCTCCAAAACAAAATCATTTCCATAGGATTATAACCTGCAATCGGTAATATCATATCAGAACCAGAGCCGCCTTGAAGCATGTTAAGGTAAATATCAAACCTTTCTTTTGATCGTGGAATTCTATAAAGTGCTTCCATCTTATCAATGATATTGACTATTTCGAAAGTCATTTATTCAAAAAAAAAAAATTTATTCTATTCATAATTCATGGTTGCATACCCTTGACTCAAAAAATGATTAATCATTTACAAATTTAATCTCAAATTGCAATAAAAATATTTCGAGCCTTTGCAATATATTTCACACAATCCAGACACTATGGAATATACAATCTCACATGATGCTCAAAATCATTTTAACGAACAGAGCAAATGGAATCCAAGAATATTTGCTTACTGCGTTTCTTATAAAAATGGAGAATATATTATTCAAACTATTAGGCCTAGATTGAATCGAGATAATCAAGGCGAATTGTCCCATCCATATTCATTTCAATTTGTAAAAAGACGGATATTGCAATTACAGTCTAGAATTCACATGTTAAGATGTTTCCATTTTCTGAGTCGAGGGCAATGTGAACAATTTGGCAGCATCCAATTTCAAAACACTTCAATTCAAAATCGATTTTCTATGTAGCTAAGAATACTGAGTAAGTAGATTCTACAAATTTTTTGAACCAGTATAATGATAATAAGATATTTTTATCTTTTTATAAAAATTATTGTATCTTTAAAAAGAATAAACACGAATTAATTTAAAGATACTACTTATGAAATCTCTACTCTATTTTACACTTTCAGTAAGTCTTCTAGCCCTATTAATTAGCTCTTGTCAAGACACATCGTCTACTGCTTCATCGGCTTCCTCAGGAGTCAACACAGATGAACTCAAAGGTCAATCTGGTGTCATTGATAATCTTTCTGAAAAAAACATTTTGCAAGTAGCAATTGGCTCTCCAGACCACACTACTCTAGTAGCTGGTGTAAAAGCTGCAGGGCTACAGGATGTACTGACTAATGCAGGACCTCTGACAGTTTTCGCTCCTAATAATGCAGCATTTGACAATTTACCAGCAGGCACTTTGGAAAATCTCCTAAAACCTGAAAACAAAGAGATCCTGAAAAATATTATAACCTTCCACGCCGCTCCAGGAAGCTACACTGGTAATAACATTAGAGGAGTAATGGGAATTGGTCAAGCTACTGGTGATAAAGTAAAAGTGGTAACCAAAGACGGAAAAACTTTTGTAAATGGTGCGGAAGTAATAGGCACGGTAAAAGCTTCAAATGGCTATGTACATGTAATCAATCAGGTTTTACTTCCTCCAGAGAGTTAACTAGGCATCTGTAAAGAATGGGAATCTATAAATGTAGGGTCGAATCTATTAGTACTACAGATCTAAAAAGCATCAATTCGAAACCCACAAAGTGAATTAGATTCGAAATCGTTGATTAAAGATCGAAAAATGCTCTCTATAATGAGTTGGATTCAATAACTAGGAGTCCCTTTCGTATTGCATTTATTATATCAATGGTTAGACATAACACTTCTAATTGCAAAACATGACAAACTCAATACTTTATACCGTATATTGTTTGTATCATGAATTTTATTATCGAATTTATTTTGAGATACAAGAATAATTATCGTATATTATACTGATCTCGAAAGTGAGAGCCTTATATAAAATCCGTATTGACAAATTAAATATTTTACGATGAGAAAGATTCTGATTACTCTTACAAACCAAATTGGTTTGGTTAATAAGCCATTCGCTTTTATTCTTGGATTTGTTCTTATCCTTTCATCAATTCCTGTACAAAGTCAAACCGATATTGGCAATTATTTTGCCATCCAATATTTTAAGGTTCATCCATCTCAGGAGAATGAATTCATTCAACTTCACAGCAACGTATGGCAAAAGATTCATGCTGAACGCATTGAAAATGACCTATTGGATGGATGGTATCTTTTCAGAGTAATAGCTCCACAAGGCACAAATACTGAATACAATTTTCTTATAGTTCAAGAATATGATGATGCAGAAAAGTTTTCTGCCCATTTTGATGGATATGGAGTGAATTACAATAACATCTTATCCACCAATGAAATCCAACATGCTCTGACCACAAATGAAATAAGTGATATGACTTATGAAGAGGTATGGACAACTGTGGATCAAATCATGACTGACAATTCAGGTCAAATCTATAAATACAGTGTATTTAACAGCATGAAAATGAAACCAGGAGTAGATAATGATGATTATGTAAGAATGGAAAAGGAATATTGGAAGCCTATGCACAAAGAACGGATAAGGCGGAATATGATGTTTGGTTGGGGTATGTACACTATGATCATCCCTGGAGGGACAGAAAGAAACTACCATTGGGCTACGGTAGATTACTATCACAATTTCATGGATTATCTATGTGAAACCGGCTCTATAATGGAGTCCATACATGGCAAAGAAAATGCTGATAAATACACCGAAGAAACTATATCTAAAAGAGATCTTCTTAAAGCCGAGATAAGGGAGTTAATCGCATATAAAAATGACTCCAATTTGGATAACTAGTAAAACTTAAAATCACAGCTTTTACAGCTATCGCATTTTTTTGTGATAGAAAAGGCGATTTTCATTTACAATAGACTGGTCGTGGGCCCAGTCTATTTTTTTTTGTTGACATTGTTAATTTGAGGTATTAGTTTAGCCATATCATCATTCAAATCAATGGTTTTCACATTCATCATCGGTTAATAAACAAATGAATATTCCAATCTATCAAATTGATGCTTTCACAAACCATTTATTCGGAGGAAACCCTGCTGCTGTTTGTCCTTTAGATCATTGGATAGATGACGATCTATTACAGAACATTGCTATGGAAAACAATCTTGCAGAAACTGCATTTTTTGTTCCATTACCCAGTGGAAACTTCCATCTAAGGTGGTTTACACCTGAAATTGAAATGGATCTATGTGGACACGCAACACTTGCATCAGCACATGTTATATTCGAAGAATTGAAATTTAAGAATGAAGAAATAGTTTTTGAGACAAAAAGTGGATTATTAAATGTCAAAAAGAAAGGCACCCTGCTTGAACTTGATTTTCCTTCAAGGCCTCCATCCGTGAGCAATTTACCGGCAATAATCTCAAAAGGACTAAATATCCAACCTCGGGAGGTTTGGAAGGCTAGAGACTATTTATTAGTCTATGACACCCAAGATGATATAACTAGAATCATTCCTAATTTATCCTTCCTTAATCAAATAAATCTCGATCCTGGAGGCATTATCGTGACAGCTCCAGGCCAATCAAAAGACGTAGATTTTGTTTCTCGATTTTTCACACCAAGAGCTGCTGTTTTTGAAGATCCAGTTACTGGCTCCGCTCATTGTACCCTCATTCCTTTTTGGGCAGATAGGCTAAAAAAATCCAATATGAGGGCTTTACAGCTATCAAAAAGGGGTGGCAAACTCTTTTGTGAGCTAAACAACCAAAGGGTGAAAATTAGGGGCCAAGCCGTTAAATATTTGAATGGAACTATACTTGTTTGAGAGTATAAAAGCGAGAGATTTATTTTAAAAACTCAAATTTAAATATGAAAAATGAACTGCTCCGCCACTTTTTAGCGACAATAGATTATAGATTTCAGAAATCAATCGGAAATCGAAGTGAAATGTATGGAGAATCTTCATTTGGAAAAGGCAGCAGAACACCTATTGAGATTATCCATCACATGACATCAGTACTTCATTTCGCTTTAGAGAATACTGGAAATGGAGATAATAAAAAACAGGGTGATCTACAAAATTTAGAAAATGGGATCTCTCAATTCAGAATAGTACTTGCTGATTTAGATCGTATATTTTCTGAACAAAAAATTGATTTATCACTTTCTAAAAAATTATTACAAGGGCCTCTTTCTGACGTACTTACTCACATCGGTCAACTTGCAATGATGTCTAGACAATTTGCCAAACCAATCAAAGGAGAAAATTACTTTGCTGCAAATATCATCACAGAATAAAGAAAGGAGTAAATGAATTACTCACCCCCTCCTACCACATTAACATTAAGTATATCACGATCGAATAAATACAATCCACTCTTATCATCTCCGATCATCTCTAATTTGTCGTTCATTATACGGGCTAAAGCTTCTTCTTCGATCTGCTCAGCGACGTACCATTGAAGAAAGTTGTGAGTAGCATAATCCTTTTCCTGAAGTGCTATATCTACAAGATTGTTAATGCTTTCTGAGACTTTAATCTCATGATTTAGTAATTCTTTGAAAGCATGGTGTATAGAAGGATAAGTAGGGCTTGGTTGACTTAATGCTGGAATCATAGCAAAGCCGCCTCTCTCATTGATAAAATGAATCAACTTCAGCATATGAGCGCGTTCTTCATCGCTATGGCGATAAAAAAATTCTGTAACGTTATCAATTCCAGGTTGTATTTCTGCCCATGATGCCATGGCCAAATAAATCTGGGAAGATTCAGCTTCCATTAAAACTTGAGCATTGAGAGCATCTTGCATTTTTTGAGCGAGCATAGTATAGTTTGTTAATTATAGTCCGAATGTATTATAAAATTGAATTATAAAGTGATCGTTCAGAATATTTGAGACAAATAATTACCCAACAATTCAATTTAATGATCAAAATCTTTCTAGAGGAAAAAAAAAGTTTCTGAATTCGTATTTAATTCAAAAATAAAGCACAAATCTAAACAGCTGATTATCACCAAATTAAATCGAATGAAGATTTAATTATAAAAAATACTTCATTCTTCATAAGCGTTTTAATCACTTCTCGGATTATATAAGTATTGGCAGGCAATTCAAAAGATATCGATTAGATCTCATGATTTGATTAGCCAAGAAAAAATAAACTATGCTACACCTTCAGAAAATATTAGGATTTCTGTTTTTTATAACCATTTTCAGCTCTTGCTATAAGGACGATATTGTAAGTACTGAAACAATAGATCTCATAAGTGCAGAGCGAATTTATCTGAATACAATAAAAGGTCAAGTCTTAGATACTCTAGGTGATCCGATCTCATCTGTCCTGATAGAAATGGGTGAAGAAAATATATTGACAGATGAAGAAGGAAAATTCATCATCATAGATGTGATGATTCCTTCTACCGGGGAATTTATATCAGCAACCCATCCTGAGCATTATGATGGTGGTACAAGAGTCTATGCCACTGCTCCAATAACCCAAACCGTACAAATAAATCTAGTCCCAAGAGGAATAACCCAAAACTTTACAAACGCACAAGGTGCAACGCTAAAGGTTGCAGATCTCGCAGAGGTGACCATTCCGACAAATGCATTTTGGTCGAAAGATCAAGTTTATGAAGGTATGGTCACCTTAGAGGTCTATACAGTCAATCCTAATGAGACTCAGAGTTATAATAAGCGCCTTCAGGTATTTGAAATATATGAAGCTAACTCATTCGAAAAAATATTAAAATCTGACTTATCATCAATGATGTATATAGAGGCATATGATGCCAACGGGAATATTCTCAATGTCGGCCCTGATAAAAAAATTGAAGTAAGCATTCCTACTTATGGAAATTCAGTAGAAGACACTCCCCTACTTTTTTCATTTAATGAAGAGATGGGGTTTTGGAATTCAGAAGATGAAGCTCGAATAGATGGCAATCAATATACAGTGGAGTTAAGTCATTTCAGCTGGTGGGGAGTAGGTTCCAAAAAAACAGCAACGGATTTATGCATTACATTTACTAATGTCGATCCTAAAGTTGATCATCTTTTTACTGTCAGCACTACAGCAGGAAAAGTACTCCAACTAGGTGGAGTGAATTATGAAGAGGCCATATGTTTCCCTGCACTTGCTGATGAGACTTTAGAAATTAGAATTTATAACTCATGCTTTACTGAAATATTTGGCACTTCTGTTACAACAGAAATGCAAGGGGAAACAAATGTCACAATCGATGTTGAAAGTTCAACCGCTCAAGAGTATTTAATAGAAATTGAAGTTGTGGATTGTGATTATGCGACACTTCAAGACACAGTGACTATTTTTTATGTTACTGACCTGAGTATAGATTCATTGGATAAAGGTGTAGGAACTTTTGATTTGACTTTAGACGAATGTTTCAAACCTTCAGAAATAGCTTTCATCGCAATACAGGATATTGGAAATGTCCAGTACACATTCACGGAGCAAGTGAACCTAAGCGAAGCACAGGTTCAATACAATATACAAATCGTAGCCTGCCAAGATGTGATGCCACTTGATGGTCATTTGACTATCAATGGCATCACTTATTCTAAGGTAGTAGCAAGACGTAATCCACAAGAGACTTTGATTATAGCTACAGAAGGTGATGATGAAGTAGTCATAGGTTTTGATGGTTTTGAAACTGGCACACATCCTGGAAGAGTGATTTCTTTCAAAGAGAATGTATTCTGCGAAGGAAAAGTGTCGATTGGTCATTATGGAGAGATTGGAGATTTTGTGGAGGGTGAATTTGAAATACCAAGTAATCCCGCTTTAGGGTGTGAACCTATTACTGGAGATTTTAGAGCAATGAGGGAGAAATAAAACAACAACAAAAAAATATTAAAAGCCCTGGCAGGTGGAGGATATTAAAATAATACATGGTTGTCTTAAAAATGATAGAAAGTATCAAAGGATACTTCTAGATAAATACTCCTCTGCTCTTATGGCCACAGCTCTTAGATACAATTGTGACTCTCATTCTGCAAAGGACATGATACAGGAGACTTGGATAAAAGTTTTTCATGGATTAAAAGCATATGAAGAAGATGGGAAATTGTTGGCATGGATGAAAAGAATCTTGATTAATACTATTCTTAAATCAAGAGAAAAAAAGACAATAACGATCCAAGATTTGGATCTATGGAATAATGAGATAGAAGGTATTCAGAAAGCCTCAGATCATCTAGAACTAGAAGATATGATGAAGATGATAAAATCTATAAACTCCCCGGCCAAAGAGATATTTATGATGTATGTGATTGATGGGTTTTCGCACAATGAGATTGGAGAATTAATGGGAATTAAAGCAAGTACATCGAGAGTTCACTTGAGTAATGCGAGAAAGAGACTCGTAGAAATAATAAAAAAAAATGAACAGCTAACGATATGAATATCAATGATCTAGAGAAGAGAATGCGCGAAGCATTGGGAGGTGAGAAAGCAGCTGTCAATACAGAAGATCTATGGGAAAACATTCAATCAGACTTGCCCACAGAACAAGAATCAAAGCGGGCAATCAAGTGGTCCTCTCTACTTCCATTCCTACTTTTGATTGGAGGGGCAAGTGCATATTTTTTATATCAACATGGTTTAAAAGGCAACTTATCAAATGAATCGAAAATTGTAACTAATATAAATTCTCAACAGTCCTCTTCTGAAAAAAACATTGCCCACTCCTTTGACAATAAAGCAAGTGAGGTAAAGGTCGCTACAATCACAAATGAGAATAGGTCTGCAGGCTCTGAGGCAGAGAATGAATCGATAAATGATAAAAAATATCAAATTGCGCAAATACAATCAAACCCCAATCAAACGGTAAAGACTTTAGCCAATATTGAAACAGAAAATGCAAGTACCTACAACAGAGAAAATCAAACATTTAGTAGTTTTTCATACAGTCCTGTCCATAATAGTGGGCAAAACGTCAACTTGACAGAGAAAGCAGAATCGGTCGATAGGAGTAGGCAGAATAGATCATCAAGGTCCTATTCAGCCACTCCACTTTCTCTGAATTCAAATCAAAAAACTGACAATCTTTTTTATACAAGTTCAAATGATGGAATTAACAATTCTAATTCTCTTAGTAGGAATCAATCCCGGGCTATCAAAACCAATTTTACAAACACCAATGAATCAATAAACTCTTCTAATCCAAACCTTAGCCCAATTGCCATTCAAGATATAGAAGAACTACTCGCCACTGGTATCTTGAACTCTTCTCCTACAATGGATGAAAAGCAACCTTTTTGGATAGAAAGAGATCGATTGTTTTACTTTGAGATAGGAAGTTCCCTGATCAATGGACATGGTCAATTGGCATTAGAAAACGCAGATTTTAGTTCTCACTTTAACAATAGAAATGCGGCTGAAAAGTCTCTCCCTTCATATGGATTTGATGCTAAAATTGGATATCAGATTAATGAACAATTTTCTGTTCATTCAGGACTTATAGCGACTAGGCTATTTAAAAGTAGTAATGCAGCTATTACTACTATAGAAGATATAACGATACAAGATGGTCTGATTCAGGAAATAATAGGTTCAAATAGTACACAAGAGATAAGAGGTCAGGTGAGTGGAGTAAGACAGACAAGCAGCACTGTAAAGAGAATCAACAATTACAACTTCATTCATATTCCATTAGGAGCTTCTTACACTTATACATTGGGAGCAGTGGATTTCAGAATAAGCACAGAGGCAAGAATAGGCATCAGTGCTTCATATCAAGGGTTTGTACATCCTACTCGCACAGAAGAGTATGATATAAGTACAGACTCTGAAGACTGGTTTGACAAAGGCAGCCCTCACTTTTTATCTATAGGAACTGGCATTCGATATCCATTATCTAACATATTCAGCATCACTTTTGATGCTAATTATCAATATCAACTAGGCAGTATAAACACAAACACATACGGCATAACCGAAAATCTATCTGGCATAGGCATACGCACAGGAATTCATATTAAAATCTAAACCTTTTAACTAAAGAAAAATCGTCATCATGAAAAGAATATACCTCCTAGTAACCTTGCTAGCCTTATTGTCATGGGTAAATGTCAATGCAGAAATAGAATTACCCCATGCCAATTCTTTTATGAACGGAGACACCATAACTCTCAGATTCGGTGGAGGCTCTGCTCAATTGGGAGATGAAATTTGTGTTCCGCTCTACGCTGAAAACTTTACAGAAGTCATCGCTTTCCAATGGCAAATCGAATACGATCCTAATATTTTCTCATTCAATGATCTAATTACTCATCCAGAATTTGAAAATTTCAATTTAAGTGGTTTGGATTACAATTCGAATTTGCCTGGGAAGATAATTGTGACATTTACTGAGGCTATAAGTTCTCTCTCGATTGAGTCAGAACCTATATTTGAAATTTGCCTGCAAGTAAATAGTGTTCCTGATATTCCAACTCATTTATCTATTTCTAATCCAGAGGATTTTTTAATGGAGATAGTAAGATCAGGACCTTCTGTTGCTCCAGTCATTGTACAATCTGAAAATATTTTTATTGAAAATCTCCTTGATTGTGGACTTCTTTTGATCTGCCCAATGAATAATGAATATGTATTCAGTCCTAATATGGTAATCCATAAGAGAGAATTTATCGAGCAGTATGATATTATCCTAAGATGTCATGACTATGCCGATGAACAGATCAAACTGATCAATATGAGCGCTCCAGGATCTCTTCCTAGCGACAGCTTGATAATGACATGTGATAATGTATATCAAAATACAACGATAGGAGTAGTAATATCAGGCACAAGCATGTCTGTCACAGATGGTATATCTACAATGGATACGACCTCCTTTCTACTTTGTCAATCTCATGTCATCATTAATATCCCTGATAACATAGAGAATTGCATCAATACAATGCGATCATGTATCGACCCTTTAAGATGTAAAACCTTACAAATAGATGTTTCCGAACCTACTATTGTCATAGACTATAACACACTTTTAGATACCAATGGATTTGATTTCTGCCAAACCTTTTATTTCAGCAATTATGAAAGCATAGCTGCTATACCAGACGAATACCCAGATGGTTTTTTACTTACTTGTATAGATTATCAATCTGAGCTACCTGTTCACGTTACTGTCGAAGCACAACTTTCTGATAATCAATTTTTCGTGGGAGAAATATGTACCTCTCTTATAGAAATCAATGGAATAAATAGTGCTTGTGAAAATGACACCATTTACAATACTGAAATACCAGTAGAAGTAAAACAAGAGGTGAATATCATTACAATAAATGGAGCTCCGATGCTACAAAAAGGGCCTTCTCTTTATGCTTTTACACCTTCAGAATTACAAGAAACTAATAATGTGATATCTATTAACAAGGGTGTAAACAATGGGTTATTTGGCATATCCACATTAGACATGGTGATGCAATATAAGATTCTTATAAATGATGAAAATTACACAGCACCTGTAGCCATTGCAGCTGATATAGATCTATCTGGAAGTCTTACAACCAAGGATATTGGAATTTTGAGATTCAATATATTAGGAATCAGTGAAGGCGAATTTTTAGATAAGAATTTCATTTTAGAAAAGAATCAAATACTGCAAGGGCTCGATTACCTCAACTTTATAAACGATTATGAGGATTACTCTTTTGATAAAATAGAAGTAATAGGATCCAATGGTCTATCATTTGAAATATTCAAATATGGAGATCTTTCTTCTACCCTTTCTGAATTTCACAAAACCTCTGAGATAGAATTGAGTCAAGACGTTGAGGTCCAGGACCAATTTATAGAAAAAGGTCAAAATGTACGTATTCCAATATCGATTAATTCTAATCTGATTGATCCTATTGTGGCTTTGAACTTAGCATTCACAATAGAGGGATTAGGTCTAAAAAGTATAGACCACAGTTTTTCAGGCAATGCGCTAATCCACCATAATGAAAATAAAACCCTAAAGATCTCATACGCAGAAATGAAAAATGAGAAGTCTTTTGAAATAGAGCTAGCATTTGAAGCAAATAAAAGCGGGATGTTATCAGATATGATACAACTCGATTACTCATCAGTAAACGAAATAGTTACTCATGGGCTGGTGGCCACGAAACCCGTTTTATCCTTTACGGAAATAGCTGAAGGTGAAGACTATTACATTTATCCCAATCCTGTGAATCAAACTCTGTTCATTAACTCAACACGTAGCAAAATAGGATCCACTGTAAAGCTATATAATGCCATTGGGCAACTACTTACTTCAGAAACAATAAAAAACGAAAGACATCAAATTGATCTACAAAAACTGAATGCTAAAGGGTTAATTCATGTAGTCATCTTCGATAAAAACGATAACAGTTCATTTATAATAGTAGCTCAATAGTGAGCTGCTGTTCGCTTTTTTCAGTGTCTTGCAGGTGGCCCTTTTGGGCCACTTTTTTATGTATCCCAACATTAGAATGTTAGACGTTATCATTTGTAGCATCCAATAAATTAATAATTTCCCTAACGACATACATTTTTCGAAAAGTTGTTCTTAAGTACATTTATGTTCTTTCTTCTATTACTTCATTAGTAGAAAATCGATATCTGAGGTTTCGATATACCGCTATATCAGTGATATCATCTGGTGTATCTTTTGGAATGGCCCTAGAATTCACTGACACTCTATAGGAGCCAGTTATCGGTCGTACACGATGCCAAATGTGCCCATGCAGAAGTACTAAGGTCCCTTTTTTAGGAGCTAAAACCACTTGGTTTTTGAGATTCTCATGAGGATCACCTACGGAGATTATTCCAGTAAGATGAGAACCAGGCATCACTATTGTTTTCCCCCCAGTTTCATCAGTTATATCATGAGTATAAAACAATCGATTTAGGTTAAATTGTTTGTTATTTTCTGGAGGACAATCTTGGTGCCAAGCTTGTCCTCTTGTACCCTTTTTAGAGAACATGGCCATTAGGTATAATTGTTTCCAATCCTTGCCTAATATTGACTCAGTTAGATCATTTAGCCCTTGATCATCTTCTATAGGTTGAAAATCATTGTTGCCCTCTCGGAATGGAAACCACGGAATAACTTCTGTCTCGGTTTTATCTAAAAACTCTTCATTATGTTTCCATCTAGGATTATGACCATAGTGACCAATGATTTTGTGATTTAAATAGTCCATGAGCTCGTCATCAAAATAATTTTCTATGACTAAATATCCTTCCTTCCAAAATTTTCGTCCTAATTCATTCATCTAATAAAGTTTAAAAGAGTTATTAAAGAGATTCAGATAATTAAGACTTTTGTATAGGACTAAACAGATAAGTTTTCTGACTTGCCCCTTCAATCTCTATTCTACCGTCCGAAATGCTTGCTGAAAACGATGTAGAAATGATTGATAACAAAGAGAACAATTAGAAAATAGAAAAAAATCATCAACTCAAGTCATCCATGCTCAATGGCAATTTCCTTATCCTCTTACCAGTAAGATCAAAAATAGCGTTTACAAATGCTGGTGCTACAGTAGGCAAGCCAGATTCTCCAGCCCCATCAGGTGCTGCATCACTTTCTAAAAGGATTGTTTCTATTTCTGGGCATTGACCAAACGTCAATAAGGGATAAGTATTAAAGTTCTGTTCTACCATAGCTCCATTATTCAATGTAAGACCAGCATATACTGCACCAAGCCCCATGACAATAGAGCCTTCTG
>DKPS01000045.1 GCA_002471345.1 Saprospiraceae bacterium UBA7328 | reverse complement strand
CCGAACTTCCGATCATTATGCTGTCAGCACTTGATCAATCTTCAGATAAGATAAAGGGACTTAAAGCTGGAGCAGATGACTATATGGCCAAACCATTCAATTATGAGGAACTTCTTCTAAGAATAAACAAGCAGTTAAAAAGCCACAGAAATAATCATGGAGAGGCAGAAGAAATAAATATTCTGAACAATATAATCAATTTTACTTCGAATACAATTTCAAATATAACCGGCACACATAAGATGAATCAAAAAGAGGCCGCTCTTATGAAATATCTTTATGAGAATAAGAACAGAGTATTAAGTAGAGAAGAGCTTTATGCTCATGTCTGGAATTATAACACATTTCCTAATTCCAGAACAGTGGATAATCACATTACCTCCTTAAGAAAAGCGCTCAAAGGAAAAGACATAAAATCTTTAATTCAAACCGAAAGAGGAATAGGATACAAGTTGGTTCTATTAGATTAACTAAAGCTTACAAACTCAATTAATAATTTAATCTTTTATGCACTTCTAAAGTAGCCGAAGTTGCCCCTAATACCGGTGCAAAGAAAACTCCAATCACTGGAACAGCCAAAAGAAGCATGTACGGAGTCCCATTTCCAGCTGCAAAGAACTTATTAGATCTCACATATTCTATCGTTTTTCCAGTATTAAAATATCGTTCCAAATAAAAATCCATATTACCAAACCCTGCAAAATATGCTTGAACCAAAAATATAAAAGGTGTTGTGGCTATAGTAAACAGAGGAAACAATCCAACAATAAAAATTAACAATGTGTAAGTCAATTCTCTAAAGACATTCCTGAGTGATAACCTCAAGGACCTAAAAATATCTGAAATAGCTTTTTTAAATGAAAATGGTAGAGATATAAAATCTCCATCTAAATTACTTTCAATATCCTCTGACAATTTACTCATTAGCGGCGATGTCGCTATTAACACGAAGTACTTGTAAATTATAAATAGAAAAATTATAATTGCAGATTTTACAATAAACGAAGAAACCCTTACTGCCCAGTCCGAATCGTAATCGATAAGTGAAAGCAGATAAGATGATATATGGGGAGAGATTAGAGAACTTAATAAGTAAAGGCCTGACAAAATAAATAACCCTATAATTCCACAATACCAATAGTATCTGGTGAGGCTATTTTTTCTTATATAACTAAATGCATCGAGGTATGAGAATACGCCTCGCAAATAAGAGGTAATCATAATTTACAATTAATTGTACTTATGATTCCAAATCTAGGTTATAAGAGGAAACAGAATAAATATATTTCGACAAAGCAGGAAAAAAGGTAGACTATATTCTTTATTTCGCTGTTCTTGGCTTTCTCTTTGACTTAAAAAGTTCCTTTACACTTTTTTCGTTCATCAGGCCCATATCCACAAATGAAGGTTGAACAAACTTCTTAATGTCCTGGTAGTCTTTACTTCTCTTATCAGTATAGGTTCTGAGTAAAGTTCTAACATATTTCAGAAGAACTGCCTTCAAATTCTGATTGAATTTTTCGTTTGAGAAAATCTTCATGTAATTGACAAAGACAGAATTGAATTCAAAATATTCATGAAAATCAGCTGTCTGTAGTTTCTCAATGAAACTTTTGAATTTGTTGAATATAAATATTCTTGAAGCTTCATTTTGTAAAGAAAGACCTTCATGGCCATTATAATAAGTTCTCATCCTCTCAGCTGCTCCTTCATTAATATAGCCCCCATTTTCAACTTCAACAATCATCTCTAAATACTTCTTGAATTCATCACCTTTCTCCTTTCCGAGAACATTATGTAAACGCTCTACAGATGAACCACTCAAATCACTATCATTCTCCTGAAGATTATTAAATTCAATAAAAACATTAGAATCAAAATCTTCAGCCTTCCCGACCTTTACCCACTGTTTATTAAAGACAACTTTGTTTTCTTCAGTCAGATCGAAATACAATCCAATAACTAAAAGAAGCTTTAAATATTCATTACAACTTGTAAAGTCTGCACTTAAAATCTTGTTGATGAACGGTTCAAGATTAGTACTTTCGTAAGTTGATTTACTTCTGTATACTAAGAACTCAACTAATGAAGCTTCATTCAGGGTCAGATCTGCACAACTAGTAGGTAACGACGAAGTCAGGTAATTAAAATTCGAAAATTGTTTTTTATACCCTTTATACGATGTCAACCGAATCAATTGATCCCTATACTTGAGCAGTTTTAACCCTTCAAGATATAGTCTCACCTTTTTATTAGAGATCTCATTCATGAGATTAGTAATCCAAATATCACTACTCAATGAGAATCCGATTTCAATTGTTTTACCGGACCTTAGTTGAAGAACATCGAAATTCGCAGAATTACATAAAGCCAAAAGAATGTCCTTAAAATGCTCTTGAGGTTTTACATATTTCACACTCTCATTTAGCTGCCCCCTCATGACAGAATATCCTAATATTCTTGGAAGAAACAATCCTTCATAATCAGGATCCAATAACTCCTTCTCAACTGATATTAATTGCAATGGATGCTTACTAGCTATTTCTTTATAAACCTCTTCAATTTGGGGCTCAAATCGCTCCTTAAGAGGGGTGTATAACTCATCTTCCTCTTCGTCTAGATAAGCCGAAAGCAATTCTGAATGTTGTATACTGACTTTTATATCATTCAGCTTAGTAAGATACTTTTGATCTAAATCAAGCATGTGAAGGCATTTATCATGAAGAAGACAAGATAATCGAATTATCTATTTCCTTCGGTGAGAATTAATTAATTAGATTACTCTTCTTTTGCAGACTCAGAGTCCTTGTCATCAGAAGTCGCTTCTACCTTTTCTTCTGCAACTGGAGCTGTTGTTTCCTCCTCTGTCACCTTAACTTCTGGTGCAGCTTCCTTTACTGCTTCAGGTTCAACAACTTTTTCCTCTAAAACCTCAGCAGTCGGAGCTTCTGAAATTGCTTCAACAACGGGAGTAGTTTCTTCGACATTCTCAGCAGGTGCTTCATCTTCTGCTGGTGTCTCTTCTACTGCTGCTATTTCAGGTTGACTGAATGCTTCTAATTCTTCGGTTGCTGGTGCTGGTTTGCTTTTTGGAATACCTTCCGAGATCATTCTTCTTTCGTCTGCTCTAGCTACCTTGGCCGCAGCTACTCTCTCAGCAATTTTAGATTCTTTATCCTCTATCCATGCCGTCAATTTTGCATCCGCTTCTTCTTGAGTAAATGCACCTTTTTTAACCCCTCTTTGAAGGTGTTTCCTGAAAAACACTCCTTTAAATTTAAGAATCGCTCTAGCTGTATCTGTTGGTTGAGCTCCTTTCATAATCCACTCGTAGGCACTGTCTCTATCCAACTCAATTGTGGCTGGAGCAGTCATTGGATTATATATTCCTAATTTTTCGATAAACTTACCATCTCTTGGAGCTCTTGCATCGGCTACTACAATGTGGTAAAAAGCATTTTTTCGTCTTCCATGACGAGCTAATCTAATTTTTGCTGGCATTTTCTAAAATTTATTTGGTTTTCCATACCTGACTACTTCATTAATGAGCATCAGGATTTTAGCTGCATAAAGATATTCTTTTTTTAATCTTATGCTCAATTAATTTCATGTCCGCTTCAGACAATTTAATTCATTCAGAATTTAGTCTCAATTCAACATCCAGGGTATCACGAATAAGTAAAAATTGAAAATCGTAATCTCTAATTTGAGTTCGCAAAACCAAAGTGTCATTTTGAAACTTCATAATATTGTAATCTAGATCTAAAGCTCCTCTTTGTTCAATTCTATTGTCTTCTAATACATTGTATTTGAAGGATATTTCTTTTCGGTTAATGTTATTGATCAAAATATCAGGATTTTGAAAAATAAAATAAGAATCCTTCAAAGTTTCAGTGAGTTTTCCATCTCTAGCGGCTGCCTCCATTATCCATCTTCCCTCAAGTGAAGTTGAACTAGGTATTTCTTCTTTGGAATCAGGATTGCATCCAAATAGAAATAAAATAGGCAAAAGGATTCCAGATAATCTCATCTGATTAGAATATGATACAATAAGAAAAGAATCCTTTAGTAAGGACTACTTTTTTGAGATGGTAGTTTTTTCTTTAATCTTAGCTTTTTTGCCGATTAAGTCTCTCAAATAGAAAAGTCTAGCTCTTCTAACTTTACCTCTTTTATTAACTAAAAGGTCTACAATATTAGGTGAAGTCATTGGAAAAATCCTTTCTACTCCAACATTACCAGACATTTTTCTAACTGTAAATGTCTTTGTTTTACCCTTTCCCTTAATCTGAATTACGTCGCCTTTATAACTCTGAACTCTTTCTTTTTCACCTTCAACGATTCTGTAACTTATAGAAACATTATCACCAACATGAAACTCTGGAAGAGCTTTGGCATCCAACATAGTATCTTCAACAAACTTAATAGCGTCCATAACCGAGCGTTTTTGAATTTCGGAGTGCAAAGATAAATTTTTCTTTGCTAAAGTTTCAAGTTTTATTTTTAATATTTTAAAAATCTATATATGATAGATGTTTTTATCCTAAAATAGAGTCTACTCTTATCTAATCAAAGTGGCAAATCCTGGTTTTGGTTCCTCATCACAAAAAGGATTATCAAAATCAACTCTATACAAATAAACTCCCGGGGGAAGATTTGCACCTGAATTATTCAGTCTTCCATTCCACCCTTCATCTGGATCATTTGTTTGAAATACTAACTTTCCCCATCTATCATATATCGACAAATCAAAATCTTGAACTGCAATCCCAAATATCACACCTTTAAATTCTTCATTTCTACCATCACCATTCGGTGTAAATGCATTTGGAAATCTAGTTTCTATGCAGGGTACAATTTCAAATTCTCGAGTAAAAGTGTTAGAACATCCATTTTCCCATGAAGCTGTCAAGCTAATTATAAAACGTCCTGTGTCAGAAATCACAAAACTTGGGTTTTCAACAAATGAAGTACTTCTTCCTCCAAAATCCCAAACATAATTCAAAGCTCCAGGATCTGATGTATTGGTAAAACTTATTCTTTCTCCTATAAATTTAGGGTCAGAGGGACTCATATCAAAACTAGCTTCAAAACCTTGTAAAACTTCGATCAGGTCTTTAAAAGTTTTCGACTCCTCACATCCTGGTATAGGCGATATTATTTTTAAAGAAACATCATATGTCCCAGGTTCAGAATAAACATGATCTGGGCTAATATCAAATCTTTCAGGGCCTGACGAACCATCACCAAAATCCCATTCAACAGCATAATTGGAATCTATAGGTGATGAGAGGTTTTCAAAATGAAAAGATTGGGGTGAACAACCTAAAAACCCATCCGGTGCTACCCTAGGAATAGGAACTGGAAACCAATCAATAACTTCTACAAACTCATTATTACAACCATTGTCATCAAATACATTAAGTCTTATTGTCTTTTTACCAGGAGTTTCGTAAAAGTATGTTGGCTCTCTCAGATTCGAAGTATTACCATCACCAAAGTCCCATTCCCAAGCCAAAATTTCATTAGAAGCATCTACTGGTAAAGTTCTCGAATTATCCTTGAAAGTAATTTCTCCAGCTCTGCAATCATCAAAATTCACTTCAAATTCTGCTTGAACAGTAGGAAGGATACTGACCTCTACTCTAGCCGTATCAGAACATGGTGGGGAATCTGGGTCAATAACCATAAATCCCTCATAAGTTCCAATACCTGGAAATTCTATATTAGGTCTCGATTCGTTGGATGTTATAATTTCATCTCCCAAATCAAAAAACCACATAAATGATTCAGATTGATAAGGCACCGATCTATTATTAATATCAAACTCTACGGTTGTCTGACCACAAACTCTCACTATAAAAATATCATCTAAAGGCATGTTGGGATCTCCAGGTAATTCTCCATTCGGGCCAGTATTGAGTACAAAAGGCTCATCATCAGGACTTACTGAAAGTTTAGCATCCTTTGGTGTACAATCTGTAATGATGACCTGAAGATCTCTCCTCATTTTTGTCAGGAGAATACCATTTCTATATTCTTCAGCACAAACCGCCATTACATATTCACCCAGTCCAGCTGGCACACCACTTAAAAATCCATTATCCGTATCTAGAGATAAGTTAGGTCTACCATTTAGTGGAACATCAAATGAAAACGATGGAGATCTAAACTGAACTTCTCGAAATATATCAGGGCCACATATTTCTGGATTTGGTTTAACATAAGTACAACTATTTATATCTCGTGAATTAGTCCCACCTGCAGATATGGGCACACAAAAACTATAAGCTATACTATCGCCATCTAAATCCGGAGCATTATTATCTATTTCTAAAGGAATATTTGTACAAAATATTGACGTTTTATAATCATTAAATTTTGGTGAATTATTACAAACACTCAATGCTTCCGGCGTAATTTCAATTGAAAACACCGCACCAAATTCACCGGGACTTACCACATTTGATATCGCTTCATTTCGACAGCATCTCTGATAGGCAATCAAATAGTTTTGATCAATTTTG
>DKPS01000226.1 GCA_002471345.1 Saprospiraceae bacterium UBA7328 | reverse complement strand
CTGCTGAGATTGGATTAAGTATGGGAATGAATGTCATGGCTGTAGATCCGTTTATAGATAAAGCGACATTAAGATTAGGTGGAAAAGAGATTGGAATGGATGTAGATGTAAATACTGTTCCGATGGATAAAATGTTAGCTTCTGCGGATATCATTACTCTTCATATTCCAAACATTGGAAAGTATGTCCTTTCTACAGATGGGTTTTCAAAAATGAAAGATGGTGTTATCCTTATAAACTGCTCAAGAGGTGGCACTGTTGATGAAGAAGCCATGATATCAGCATTAAATAGTGGTAAAATCGCGGCTGCTGGATTAGATGTATTTGAAAATGAACCCAATCCAAGAGCTGATATATTAAATCATCAAAAGGTATCGCTTACTCCTCATACAGGAGCAAGTACAGGAGAAGCACAAGAAAAAATAGGTATAGAACTCGCAGAAAAGTTAATTGCTACATTAGGGTAAATGATACAGCAATGTCTTAGCGTTCCCACTTCGTTCATGAACGTGAAAGAAAATAAAGCCAATGACTACTAAAGTTGTTGGCTTTTTTTATCAAGTCATAATCCCAAAATTCCTTCTAGTATTCCCCTCACAGAATCTTCTGAAAGCCCTGCTACCATTTGCGGATGATAAAGTAGTCTGATTATTTCTTTGTCATTTGTACTGTATTCTGTTACTCTAGATGGCTGCTGATAAAAAATACTATTGGCATAATGTTCAATATCATTTCCTAGCCCAAGTGATTGAGTTAATTCTTCTCTTAATAAATGCTTTTTCACTTCAAATGAATTTAACTCCGAATTCACAAAAAGACTACCCTCTTTAATGACAAAATCATCCATTTTCAATCTAAACAAACCATCATTTTTTTCTATCAAATCACTTGCACCAGGAAACAACAGGTTGTATTCTCGTTTTCCTCCTAAGAAGATCGTAAAATTTGATTCTTCGTCATCCCCCACCCTTTCAATTCTAAACCCATCCTGAGAGAGGTCATTAATTTCATTTATAATTTTATCCAGCTCATTGATTAATAAAGGGTCATGAACTCCTTTTACAATAACTTTCATATGGCTATGCCATTTTCTACTGATTTTAAAATCAGAGCCATATTCTGATCCAAGTGCAACCATGACAAAATAGTCCACAAGGTGTCGTCTTAACCAAAAATTACTTTCTCCTTCTAAATTGATCAGAAGCTCATAATCTTCCTTAGATTCTGCATTTTCATTTGAGCTTAAATCAGTACACGATATATAAAGGATTAATGAAAGAAATGCGAGAATCTTATTTATTGAAGAGTGTCGATGCATATTGTCAATGTATAGGTTCTGGCAATTCCTCACCGAAGGCAATGATGTAGCCATTTATATCCTTTACCTCAAATTCTAAAACTCCATATCCCTTTTCAGTTAAAGGATGATAGAGTTCTGCACCTTTTGTAATGTACTCTTCCCTTAATGCCCTTACATCATCCGTCCAAAAATAGATATCCCAAAAATCCAGTGTTAGATTATTATTTGGAGTTAATAAAGAATCAGATTCCACCTTGCTCAGCATAATACTGTGAGCATCTCGATGAAGAATACAAAATGAAGGTGGGTCTCCCCAAAATCTATTAAAATGAAAACCCAATTTATCTCTATAATAAAGGACTGTAGATTCTACATCATGCACGATCAAAACTGTTGCTGATCCGATAAATTTTGCACTCATTCTGTTAAATTCCAATTCAATGTTCAATAACATTAGAACAAATAATTCTATTCCATTGCGCTATTTAACAATTCGACAAACTCATCAACATTCTGCTCTGATGTAGCATAATTAGTAATACAAGCCCTAATCGACATTTCATTATTCACTGAATATGCAGAACACCATGTCTTTCCACTTTGCACAATTGTGTCAATCAATTTATTCACCTTAGCATCACTGTTTTTGAGATTATCATGTGTAAAACACACAATAGGTAGTGGCGTATTATTGGTAATCTCCCAATTGTACCGTTTAAGCTGTTGTCGCATATATTGAGCGATCTCAATTTGGTGGGTAATGGTATCATCATAAACTTTCCAACCATGTATCGCCAAAGGCAAAAAGAATTTTAATCCAATTGCTCTTCTGGACCATTGTATAGAATTGGAGTAAGGATCAACTGTAACCTCATTTTCATGAAGAGGCATGTAATCCGTCCGCATCTCAAATGTTTTTTTAAGAATATTTCTGTCTTTTACCAATATTACACTTGCTCCCATCGGTACTGAAAACCATTTGTGCAAATCAATGGTAATACTGTCAGCAAGATGAACAGCTCCTAGATGCTCTCTATATTTAGAAGAAATTTTTAACCCTGCTCCATATGCTGCGTCTGCATGCAACCAGATACCATGTCTACTAGAGATAGCGAGAATTTCTTTCACATTATCTATAGCTCCTGCTCCAGTAGATCCCGTGGTGGCTACAACCATTAAGGGCTCGTATCCTGAAGAAAGGTCTTCTTCAATTCTGAGTTCAAGATCATCAATATCCATTTCAAGGTTTTTATTCACCTTAATGGTTCTAATGACATCAGTGCCCAATCCCGTTATTCTAGCCGCTTTATGAACAGAATGATGTGCTTCTGCTGAGATATAAATGACGGGTCTAGAATTCATTCCAATTATTCCTTCTTTAGCTAGTTTTGGGTATTTATTATTTAAAGCACAAAGCACTGCTGTGAGGTTTGATTCTGCACCTCCTGAACAAAAAGCTCCATCTATTGCAGCGTCTTTAATTCCAAGTTTAGCACCCAATTCTTCAATACACTTTCTTTCTACCTCATTTGCAAAAGGTGCATGACTCCATGAAGCCAATTGAGGATTGAACATAGCTGAAATATAATCAGCCATTATAGATGCATATCCAGGTCTAGGGTTAAACAATCCATAATAACTAGGATGTGGTGTTTGAATGGCATATTCACTCAAACCATATATCACATTTTCTATGACATCTTCAGCATTACTCTCCTCTTTAAATTCAAACTGATTCACAAATTCTTTTACCTCAATAGGATCGAACAATCTACCTACTTTTTTAGATTTGGTATTTGAATAATACTCACTCAGGTTCTCTTCAACAATAGATCGTATTTGTTTCCTTTCTTCTTTTGTAAAATCAAATTTGTTCATAATTCGTATAGCTATTCGTATTACTTTCTAATTAACACTTACAAACATACAAAGCATAAAAATTAAAGCACTTTGTATTTATATCTATTATATCATTATAACTATTGATTATGTATTATTTTTGATATTTATCTTTCGATTATGAAAATTGATAGTTTTAATATAGAAATCATTTCCCTACTCAAAACCAATGCTCGAATGTCCTTTGCTAAAATTGGCAAAGCAATAGGACTTACTGCTCCGGCTGTAGCACAAAGAATACAGAGCATGGAAAGTGAAGGCATTATAGAAGGCTACACAATAGCACTAAATGAGGAAAAGTTAGGTATTGATATCAAAGCTATCATTACTGTAAAATATGGTTTAGGTAAACGAGCCTCATTTCTAAATTCACTTGATTCATTCCCAGAAATTCAGTCCTGTTTTCTGGTTACGGGTGAAGATTGTGTGATTATGACTGCACATCTCCGTAATAATCAGCATTTGGTTTCTTTATTGGATAGAATTGCGGAATATGGCATTTCTAAGACCAGCATCATTTTAGATGATTTAGTAAAAAGTAAAAAGGCAATCTGAGGAGATGTCAAGTTAACAGTACTCTCATATATTGGTATCGAAAAATCCGCTTCCTAACCAATTTTGATCATTAATATCAAGAATAGAAAAGAGAATCAGTCGCAAAATGTAAAGACCTCTCCTCTGCTCACATCAATGTAGTCAGAAAGACTCATTTTAATAGAATCGGTAATTGAACCTGCATTAAAAGCAATGATTTCATTTTCCAATAAAGAAGGATCAATATAGAGGTCAAAGTCTAATATAGGTCTTCCAAAAGGTGGTACAGATCCTGGAACTAGTCCTGTCAAGTCCTTCAATTCTTCATTAGATGCAAATCGAGTCTTTTTTGCTTTCTTTCCCTTGGACTTAAAGTGATCCTTTATCAATTTTGGATTCATTCTTTTATCAGCAGCAAAAACGAATAATGAAAATCCATCCTGTACTTTATACAATATAGCCTTTGCACCTTGAGATAGATCATCCCCTCTAATCTTTGCAGAATCAATAGATGTCGGCGTGGCTATATGATGGATTTCCTCAAAACGAAGATTTTGACTCTGAAGCAATGCACATATTCTCTGGTATGTGGGTGTCATAAATATTGGGCTTACAATGGTAAGCAACAGGAAAATGCCGCTATATAAATATTTATATGAACTTACATAACAATGACAATTTAACCAACATCTGACTCCTCTCTTTTACTAAAAAGTGTCGAACACTTTATATGCTCGACACCTTCTATTTATTTCCATCCAATGAATGGAATCAACATAGGGACCTTTTTCTGATAGTCCTCATATTTCTTTCCAATCATATTTCTTAAGTCTTTTTCTTCTAGATATTTCACGGCAATAAATATGTAAAGAGTACTTCCTATTGAAAAGAATAGGTGGCCTAAGGTCATGGTAGGGACAGCCCATAACATAATCAAAAAACCGAGCATAATGGGGTGCCTTACAAATGCATAAAAGAATCGAGTTGTAAAAGGCTCTTCTGTTTCTTTTTGATTCATCATATTCTGATAAACTTGCTTTAGACCAAAAAGGCTGAAATGGTTTATCATAAAAGTAGAAAGCAATACAACTAATAGCCCAACTAAAAACACTCCTGTCAAGACCAGTCTCAATGTTTCATTCTCAACTTCCCATATTGTTGATTTAATAGGCTGCCATTTCCAAAAAAGGAGAATAAGTGCCAAACTAGAGAACAATACATATGTACTACGTTCTCCCGCTTTACCTACTAATTTAACCCACCATTCCTTGAATGCTGGTCGAGCCATGAGACTATGTTGGACAGCAAAAACAGACAACAAAAGAGCATTAATAATGAGAGCAGATGTCATGCTAGTCTCAGGGCCTGTATCAATGTCTTTTGGAACCAATAGATTTCCCATAAATCCTGCTGCATATAAAAAAGTAGCAAAGAATATGAAGTAAGCGATAATACCATAAATGAATGTGATTGCTTTCATTCGTTTTGAATTTTAGATATATAAAATATAATAAATGTTTCAGTTCTTCCCTATGAAGCCTGTTTTATTTCTTGTTGCTCATTGATTGATGTTTCTCTCATATCTATAGCTTTCGCGGCATTCTGCATAGCATCTATGACAAAATCCAGGGCAGCATTCCATGCATCCATGGTCTTTTCCGTTTTGTTCTCCCCTAAGGTCATATCAATGGTCTCGAGCATTGCTTGTTTGACAACAGGATAATGCTCTAATTTCACTCCATATTTGACATGACTTTCACCTAATTTCTTAAGCCCTGTGGTCAGATGTTGTGGTCTAGAAAGTGAATAAACAATACCTCCTAACATATGTGTAAGCAATCTTCCTTGATCAGTCATATTCCTTCTGAACAAAGCTCTAGCTTGAGGAGCAATCTTAAAGACATTGTTATAGAATAATGCCGCAAACTTATCTTCATCATCCAACATCAAATTCAGAGAGGCTTGCAATTCTAGCTGAAGGTCCATATCCTTGAATCCAATAAGCTCATAGAGTTCAGCTGTCTCTTCTATACCAGCTAAGTCAGCATCAAAAGATTCACCAATCATTATCGGATTGTTTTTGATGCTATCTCTTACTGATTTAGAAATAAGAATATTTACTCCATTCAATTTGGTTTGTCCTTGAATCCTACTTGCCACATTTACAGGATCACCAATTACAGAAAATTGCCGATGAGTTGGATGACCTAAATGTCCGACATATGCTCTACCGAAGTTTACACCAATTCCAGATTTTAAAGTGATATTAAAATCCCGAAGCTCTGTCTTATTCAATAAATCCAGGGCATATTGCATTCCAAGAGCTGCTCTAATTGCATCAGTACAATTCTTCTCTTTAGTACCTCCAGTTGTTCCAAAAACTCCAATTATCTCATCACCAACATACTGATAAATAATTCCATTATTCATCAAAATTGGTTCGCCTAATGCAGTGTAGAACCGATTCAGCATAAATGCCATGTCAAATGTCAAGTTCTTAGATGACATGCTCGTGTAGTTCCTTAAATCACAGAATAGAATTGCGATTGGACGTTCTTCGGCTCTACCTTCAGGAGCAAGTTCTTTTTGAAGTTGATTCACCTCGCCATTTGACCAAATTAATCTTTGTATCTCCACATCTCCTTTCACACAAGCTTGACATGCTAAGCGGATTGTAGGATCCCATTTTCTAGCTTGGGATACGATCTTTTCCTTTTAGGTCTTTGATGTCAGGTTTTGCATACCATTAATCACCCTTACCCTGCATGTGGTACAATTGCCTTGACCTCCGCATTCATGAAGATGAGGAATTTGATTCTCAATAGAGACATCCAATAACGTATTGAAGGCATCATCATTTGAAACCTCTTGATTTATTCCAGCATAAGTCACTTTATGGCACATACTCTTTATAATTTATTATTCAAGTAATCTGCGATGATTGTGCTATCAGGCAAGTGGCCTCTCCAGAGGAACAAGTGGTATATCGAGAAATAGGAAAAGAATGGCTTTAATAACTGTCTCATGGTTTCTTATTTAAGAAATTGAATAGTCGGTTTTTGAAGAATCCTTTAGGAAAAAAGAATTGTAAATCACAGAAAATAGACACAAATCAGTTATACTTACTATAAGCATCAGAACTACCAATAAACATCCCATCAGGAAAGCCACAGAATAGAGACCTGTCGCAAACAAACAAATAATTTGTCCTATCCAAATAGCCTTTATGCCGTAAGCAAATTTTATTTGAGGTGATCTTGGCGGTAATTCTAGTTTGTCTTTCCCATTGGCTATAAGCATATTATAGACATGGTCAAAAGGATGATATGGCAGCACCAATGTCAATGTGACTATGCACATGATAGTAGAGAGGATCAATATACTCCCACTTAAAACACCAAGAGTTAACATTCCAGTGCAGAGTATATAAGCGAATCTATTGCCATAAGCCATTGCTATTAGTTCGTCTTGGGTTTCCTCAAAATAGCCTTGATCTCGAATTCTTTGAAGACGTGATACTGAAAGTGTTTCTTGGTTTTCCAAAACTTTTAGTTTTTGATTTACAAGCTTATCAGATTATTTCTGATGACACAAAGTTCACTTAGAAATGTATGGTGAGGCTACACCCAAAACCATGATTTCTTAAAATCATCCTTTTCTACTAAAAGCATTACACAATTGTGTGAGGAATAAAATCATAGAATTGAACTATACCATTCAGTCATGTTGTCATCTAACTTTGCTACATATTCTTAGACTAAAAGCATTATGACTCACTATTCCCAAAGTCCAGACATAAAAATCGACAAAGACATAGTAACTTAGGATATGTTCAAAAAATTGATTTACATCCTCTTTTTCATTTTAGCACATCCTTCTGAGAATTATACTATAGATGTATTGGATAGTCTGATACAAGTAGTGGAAACCATGCCAGATGATAGTCTTAAATGTGAGACCTATATAAAAATCGCTTATATACTTTATAATGGAAATGATGCTGTAGAATATTCATATCGAGCAATTTCTTTAGCAAAAAAACTCAATTCCCCTCGTCTAATAGGCCGTGCTTTTCATAGAGCAGCTTGGTGCCATGACTATGATAAAATGAATTTAAAAACTGCTTATTTGGATAGTGCCGTTTTATTCTTCAACTCAATCAATGATAAAAATGGGCTAGGTAAAGTCTATGATACCAAAGGAGCGATTCTTATGAATTATGAGTCTTTTGAAGAAAGTGAAAAAGCGTATCAACAAGGATTTGATTTATATGTAGAAACGTCAAATAAAGAAAGACAGGCTGCCATTCTTAACAATTGGGCAATATGTGATTACATGAATGGACAACCTGAAAAGGCCATAGCTAAGTATAACAGAGCTCTGGATTTCAGATTATCAGAAATACCTAGAGCACCAATAGACATTGCTAGAATTTATGTTGGGTTAGGACAATGTTCGAGACTCATGGGAAATTACAATTTGGCACTTGAGAACTACATTGAGTCCTATGAATAGAGGATAAAGGTTAATAACATAGGAGCTGCTGAGTCTCTTATCAATATGGCTTCACTAATATATGAAGCTGCAGAAAATGGTAAAGACACCACCTTATTAGTTCAAAATTTAGAAAAGATTGGTGTTTCAAGTTCGCAAGGATTATTAGATCGTGCTTTGGCTATACCAGGAGTTACTGACAGCGATGGATTCATGTACACGATCATGGATGCACAGCGAAGAAAGCATCTCCTTCTTGATGAATTTCGTCAAGCCTATCAAATTCTGTGGGATCAAAAAACTATATATGAGGAATATAAACTGAGCGAATCTAGCCTTGAGGCTCTAGCTGATATGAAAATTCAATATGAAAGAGAAAGGCTAAGAAACCGACTACTTGAAGAAGAGATTATTAATAGTAAAAAAGAAAGACAAGTGAATTTATTGGTATTTTCAATTGGAGTCCTGCTATCAGCACTAATCATTGGAGTGCTATTTTATCAAAACAGAATAAAGGCAAATCAACTATTGTTAACTGAAGCTAAACAAGAACAACAGATAATATCTATGAGATCAATGCTGGATGGTCAGGAAAAAGAAAGGTCTAGAATTGCTAGAGATTTACATGATGGTCTTGGTAATCTTCTATCTACTTTGAAAGCGAAGATCAGTACTCTTAAAATTGATTTTGACAATAAGGGGACCACTAGGATTTACAATACGGCTAGTGATATGATAGACGAAGCCTGTAGTGAAGTAAGAAAAATTGCCCACAAGATGATGCCTCAAGCTCTTAAAAAACTTGGTTTAAGAAAGGCCCTTGAAGATTTGATTACTAAAATGGACATGACTCATCCTTTTGATGCTCAGTTTTTAGTTTATGGCTCTGATAAGCTTTTGAATGACAACACAAATGTGATGCTCTTTCGCATAGTACAAGAGCTCCTAAATAATATAGTAAAATATGCTCAAGCCGATGAGGTGTTGTTACAGTTAACTTACAGTGATGAGTGGCTCAATCTAACTATTGAGGACGACGGAAAGGGCTTTGATATAGAACAAATAGACTCCGAAAAAGGAATGGGTCTAAAAAGTATAGAATTCAGAACCGGCTATGTAGGTGGAAATTATGAGATAGACAGCCGGCCAGGTGCTGGAACATTAGTAACTATAAATGTTCCACTTCAAAGAATAGAAAGCGATTCCAACACAGAAAACGAAATATCATGATAAAAATACTTCTTGCTGATGACCACCAAATCTTGTTGGATGGCATCAAGGCTATACTTTCACAAGACAAACATTTAAAGGTCATAGGTACGGCTTCAAATGGTCTAGAGGTACCAGAGTTTCTTAGTAACAATGATGTAGATGTTCTTCTACAGATCTTCAAATGCCGGTAATGGACGGCTTAGAGACCACTATGCATGCTTCTAAGTCTTATCCAAACTTGAAAATATTAATGCTTACAACTAATGACGAAGGAAGTATTATTACATCCATATTCAAAAAAGGGGCTATCGGCTATTTACTTAAAAATTCTAGCAAAGAAGTACTCATTCAAGGTATTAAAGATGCCTATCAAGGAAAGAAAATATTGAGTTCCAATCTTACTGCTAAAATGATTGAGAGCTTATCAGAAAAGCCTGTTGCAAAACCTGGTGATCTTCCCAAGATTACTAAAAGAGAACTAGAAGTAATAAAACTTATTGCTAAAGAATTTACGACTCAGGAAATTGCTGACAAACTATTTCTGAGTACTAATACTGTAGCCACGCATAAAAGAAATTTATTTGTAAAAATGGACGTACAGAATTCAGTGGGAATGATAAAGAAAGTCATGGACTGGGACTTGATTTAAAATACATCATAACCCCTACATGCTACAATTTTTAATTCATTAAATACTCATTTCTATATTTCTCGAAATCTGCTACTAACTTATTAACCATTCTATTGATCTTTTTATCTGGGTCAGAAGCTTTATCTAATGGAGCTCCTTCAGCCACACCATGGAAAATAATTCTGTTGTCCGCTACATCTATCATATCTAACACTAAGGTCCCTTGTTCATAGTGAACGACCCTATCTATACAATATCCGCCACCCTCATAGTTTTCATAAGTATCATTACACCTCTCAATAAATTCCTTTCTATCCAACTTCACAAAATACTTCACGAGTAAATCAGGGCTATCGGAAGGAGAAAGTCCAATACTTTTAAGACCAGACTTAACAGCGTTTTCAATTCTAATTTTATTTATAGGATTAGTACCAAACTCTAGGTCTGAATCATGCTGAAACATTTTATAGGTATTATACTCACCTTTTTCTACGGTATGATCAAAATCGCTCCAAGTGTTAATAGAGCACGAACCCAAAAAAGCTATCAGTATTAATAAAATGAGAGAATTACAATAATTTTTCATTTGAGAATTTCTGTTAATTGTTGTGATTAATTCTTCAAATGTTGTGCATTTAACTAATAATACTGATGACGGTAATCAATACGAATATTGACTTACATCATTTCTTATAAAGTACCTAACAATGATTAGTTATTGGATCAATCTTTTTATAAAAAAATCATATCTGCTGTAATTTTTTCATTTTAAAATGTACTTACTAGGAAATCACAATAGAAAGTTGACTTTGGCGACAGGAATAGAAAATGAGTTTATCAAAAAAATACATGCTCATGAGGGCATTATACACAAAGTTCTGGGATTGTATGTGGACAATCGGGATGAACTGGAAGATGTAAAACAAGAAGTACTTCTCCAGACTTGGAAATCTTCTAAAAATTTTAGAGGTCAATCCGCCTTTAGCACTTGGTTATACAAAGTATCACTGAATACAGTGTTGACATTTAGAAAGAAAGATAAAAGTTCATTCACTTCAGAATTGGACGATTCTATTCTGAATAAGCAAGAAGAAAAAGATGCTAAAGAACATCATGAACTACTGTATCTTATCATAAAAACATTAGATGAAATAGATAGAATGATAGCCACTATATATCTGGATGGATATAAGAATATCGAGATAGCTAAGATCACTGGCATGAGTGCAAATCAGATCAATGTGAAAGTGTACAGAATAAAAAATACAATTAAAACAAAATTCAAAAATTATACATCATGATTCAAAAAAGCAGAACAGATCAAGACATCATGGTTGCTTGGAAGAAGATGTCTGAACAAAAATTTTCTCATTCAAAAATTAAAAAAGAAGAAATCATGGATGCTATAACCAATGAATCAAATCATGCTATTGGTAGATTAAAGAATACGATTTTGATGAAAGTCTATTGGTGTTTGTTTTTCATTGCATTATTAACCATTGCATTAGTATTGACTTGGGGCAAACTAATTACATCCTATGCCTTAGGAACCGGTATATTCATTTATATGATCGGCTTATTCCCCATGCTATATAAATATTTTGACCTAAAAGAAGAAGGTCCTGTCTTTGATTCTATCCTCATGTCAATGAAACATGAGCACAAAATGATCAGATCCGCTCTGAGGATGGAGACCATTTGGGGTATGTTCTTCCTTCCCGTTTGTTTGATTCTAGGCTTTATAAGTGGATTAGATTCTACAGGAGAATTTGTTTGTAGAATTTCTGAACCTAAAATTCTCTTTCTGTTGATAACTATTCTATGTGTTGGTACTCCGCTTCTCTATTTACTGACTGAGAAGATGAACAAAAAGGCTTATGGAGCCGAGATGAAAAAATTGGAAAGCAATATCGCTAAAATGGAAGTCTTTGCTTAAATGAATTTGAAAAAATCAATTTTAAAAAGACATATTGAATATTCAACTTATTCTTCCCCAATCTCTATACTTAGCTCTATACATTGCCAAGTACTCAGCTATTGGGTGATTTTCTTCTTTTTCTAATAACGGGTCATCCTCTAGAATAGAATCTGCCAAATGCCTTGCTGTAATCAATATATTTCGATCTTGAAATAAATCTAATAGATTAAACTCTATAGAACCGCTTTGCTGAGTGCCCTCTATATTCCCTGCTCCTCTGAGCTCCATATCCACTTCAGATATTTCGAATCCATTATTAGTCCGGCACATCGTTTCTATCCTCTTTTTTCCTTCTTTGGTGAGCTTAAATGAGGTCATCAGAATACAAAAAGATCGCTCAGCTCCTCTACCTACTCTACCTCTCAACTGATGCAACTGAGATAGGCCAAAACGTTCAGCATTTTCTATAATCATGACGGAAGCATTAGGTACATTCACACCCACTTCTATGACTGTTGTTGCTACCATAATCTGCGCTTTTCCACTTACAAATCTTTGCATCTCCAAATCTTTATCTGCATGTTTCATTCGCCCATGAACCACGGCTATCTGAAAGTCTGGAGCAGGGAAATATGGTAATAATTGTTCATATCCTTCTTGCAGATTTTGAAGATCAAGTTTTTCTGATTCTTCGATTAATGGATAGACAATATAGATCTGCCTACCTTTCTTAATTTCCTCGTGCATGAATCCGACAATCCTCGTTCTGTCTTTTTCGAACCGATGCACCGTTTCTATCTCTTTTCTACCAGGTGGCAATTCATCAATAATAGAGACATCTAAATCTCCATAAACCGTCATAGCTAATGTCCGTGGTATAGGGGTAGCTGTCATAACTAAAACATGTGGAGGATAGTCATCATTTTTATTCCATAACTTAGCTCTTTGTATTACACCAAACCTATGTTGTTCATCTATCACTGCAAGACCTAATTTCTTGAACACAACAGGGTCCTCAATCAAAGCATGTGTCCCTACCAAAATGTCTATATGACCTTCTTTTAAAAACTGAAGTAGCTGTGCTCTAGTTTTACCTTTAACCGAGCCCGATAGAAAAGCCACTTGTACACCCAGTCCTTTGACACTTTCACTGATGAATGCATAGTGCTGCTGAGCCAATATCTCTGTAGGTGCCATCATACATGCCTGATAGCCATTATCTAAGGCTATGAACATGCTCATGAGTGCAACAATCGTTTTTCCACTACCTACATCACCTTGAAGTAACCTATTCATCTGAGCACCTCTTTTAAGGTCAGCTCGAATCTCTTTAAGTACTCTTTTCTGCGCATCAGTAAGTTCAAATGGCAGTTTTTCTTTAAAAAAAGAATTAAAATAGGACCCCACTTTTTCAAATGAAAACCCAGCTAAATCCAATTCTCTTTTCTTTCTTATCTGTAATAATCGCAATTGAAGAAAAAGGACTTCTTCAAATTTAATCCGATTCTGAGCTGATTTTAATGCAAGATCAGATGGAGGAAAATGAATCCATTGATAAGACTGAAATCTACTACATAGTTTAAGTTGTGATATCACTTTCTCGGATAAATTTTCAGGTAGATCTTCTTGTGATATTTTGGAGATAACAGTCTGGGCCAGTTTCCTTCTACTCCGATTATCCAAACTAAAGGCATTCAGTTTTTCTGTACTGCTATATACAGGTTCTAGGGCTTTAGGTGCCGACATCTTAGATGCCAATTCCAATTCTGGATGAGGTATGCTTTTCTTTCCTTTAAAAACATTCACTTTCCCAAAAACGATATATTCCTCCCCTATTTTGATACTCTCTTCTAACCATTTCACAGACTGAAACCAAATTAACTCCACAAAGCCACTGCTATCTTTAAACAGTGCTGTAAGTCTATATCGATTATTCCTTCCTTTCACCTTTTCCTTTTCGACAATAGTTCCTTTAAGTTGTGCGGTATCTCCATCTTGGGACGTTGAAATGTTATGAAACTGAGTCCGATCTATATATCTAAATGGATATAAATTTATCAAGTCAAAGAATGTTTTAACACCCAATTCATCCCTAAGCAATTCTGCCCTTTTTTCTCCAACTCCTTTGAGAAAGTCAATTTTAGTCTTAAGATATGAAGAGGTAGAGATCATGAATTAACTAGAAGTATATGACTATTAAGAATGTTGAAATTGAAACTAAGGTATCTCAATACTAATGTACTAACATTAGGTGATTCTTGATCTCTATAAAACACTTTAGTCCAAAGAAAAATTGATGCCAAAGCCGTTTTTGGAACTTGTTAAATCGTACATTTTATCATAGAGCTGAATATATAGATACTTCTTACTTTTGCAACTCATAAAAAAATCTGACATGTCTCTTTCTTTTCGAATTCTTTCTATCTTATTGATCATCACATTTGCATCTTGTGCATCCAATAAAACGGTAACCACAGCTAAAATCCCAACGATAGATTCTAAAACTCTTCTTGCCGACCAAACCATGATCAAATACATGAATACTATCACAGCTGATGAGCTAAAAGAGCATCTATACATCTTTGCCTCAGATGCTTTCGAAGGAAGAGAAACAGGAACAAGAGGTCAAAAATTAGCTGCTAATTATTTGTCAGATGCCTACCATCACTTGGGATTAAAAGGTCCCATAAAGTCTCAAGCAAATCCATATCTACAGCGAATACCTTTTCTTGAAGAAAAGACATCCTACGGAACGATCCGGAGTAAAAGTGTACAACTCGACAATGGTACAGACTTCCTTACTCAAGCCTATCCAAAGCCCTCCACAGCAACAGAAATGGTATTTGTCGGTCACGGAATGGAAACTGAAGAATACAATGATTATGAAAATATTGATGTAAAAGGAAAAGCTATATGTGCCATTTGGGGAGATCCTATGGACTCTAATGGGAAGAATATTGCTAATGCTCCTCAGGATAGTTTTTTAAATCTAAAAAACCTTGCAGCGAAAGGAATAACGGACCTTTTTATCACATTTACTAATCAGCAGCGATATGATGCTCAAATGACTTTTGCATCAAGAAGAAGTGAAAAATTTAAACCAATGTTCACTTTAGATGATTCAGATAAACTTGAACGACCGTATAATTTATATTTTATCTCGCCATCTAAAGCTGCACAACTTTTTGGCACTTCATCCGAAAATTTCTTCAATGACATTTCGATGAAATTAAATCAAAAAGAGACATTGGGTGGACTATACACAGCGTCAGATATAGAAATTGAAATAGAACGGCCGAGCAAAACTATTACCTCAGAAAATATAGTGGCAGTTTTACCTGGTAGAGACCTTAAAGATGAAGTAGTTATTATATCTTCTCATTACGACCATGTGGGCATCAATGATGGAAAGATCTATAATGGAGCTGATGATGATGGCTCAGGGTCGATGGGTGTTCTTGAGATTGCTGAGGCTTTCATCGCAGCAGCAAATGAAGGAAATGGACCTAGAAGAACAGTAGTATTTCTAAATGTGACAGGAGAAGAAAAAGGACTTTGGGGATCAGAGTATTATGCTGATGTTGATCCTATTTTTCCATTGTCAAATACAGTTGCCAATCTCAATATCGATATGATAGGCAGAAATGGTAGTGAAAGAAAAGATGATAATGATTATATCTACATCATTGGTTCTGACATGTTGAGCACAGAATTACATGGAGTACATGAGAAAGTATCAAGCACACATTTTGGAGATATGGATATGGATTATCTATATAATGGAAAAACACATCCAGATCGATTCTACTACCGTTCTGATCATTACAACTTCGCTAAGCATAATATCCCTGTTATCTTCTATTTTAATGGTACCCACGAGGACTATCACAAACACACGGATACACCTGATAAAATAGACTACCCTCAATACGCGAAAAGAACACAACTCATATTCGCTACAGCATGGCAAGTTGCTAATATGGACAATAGGCCAGTAGTAGATGTGTTAGACTAGATATATATGATAAATACTCCTTTTACACTTCCCTGTGGTGTTACACTGGGTAATCGAATAGCAAAAGCAGCCCTCACTGAACGTCAGGCAAAAGCTAATCACCTCCCAAATAAGCGTCATTTTGATCTATATGATCATTGGGCAAAAAATGGAGCTGGAATGATGCTTAGTGGCAACATCCTTGTAGATAAGAGATATTTAGAATCTACAGGTAATGTTGTAGTCGAGGACAAAACTGATATCACTCCTTTCAAAAAATGGGCTGAAGGCGTGTTGAATCATGGCAATCACTTTTGGGCTCAACTCAGTCATGCCGGAAGACAAGCAACTTTATTTTCTACTAGAAAACCAGTATCAGCCTCTGATGTAAAGCTTAATAAGATGGGCCTTTTTGGAAAACCTAAAGCGCTATCCGAGAGTGGTATAGAAGACGTGATCAAAAGATTTATTCATGGGGCTGTGTTTTGTAAAAAGGCTGGTTTCTCAGGGATTCAATTTCACGCTGCGCATGGATATCTAATCAGTCAGTTCTTATCTCCCAAAACGAATAAGAGAGAAGACAAATGGGGCGGATCAATAGATAACAGAGCAAGACTCCTTTTTACCATAGTAGAAAAAGCAAGAAAGAAATTAGGAACAAATTTTCCAATTTCCGTTAAGCTAAACTCCGCTGACTTCATGAAAGGTGGTTATGATCAAAATGATGCGAAAATTGTTATAAAAGGCCTTGAAGAAAGAGGGCTAGATCTAGTTGAAATATCTGGAGGCACCTATGAACAGACTGCTCTCTTCGGATATGGTTTAAAAGAAAGTACTCAGAGGCGAGAGGCTTACTTTATAGACTTTGCTAAAGAAATGAAAACTGAGTATAAAATTCCATTAATGGTAACAGGAGGTTTCAGATCGCTAGACTTTTGCAATGAAGTACTAACCAATGAAGAGTTGGACATTATAGGATTTGGAAGACCATTTTTAATCAAAGAAGATTTCCCTAGTGGCTTCATAAATGGTTCTGATTCAATAATTCCAGATCCATATTTCGAAGTATTAGATAAGAACAATCCTGATAATGCTGAAGCTGGATTCTATGATCTACAAATTAAGAATTTGGCAAAAGGAAAAGGCCTCAATCATGAATACTCAGGATTAAGATTAGCCACTCATATTGGAATTTCTGAAATGAAACAAGGGCTTAAAAATTGGATATTCGGTTAATCCTACCTGAGTAATTTGCCCTTTTTTACCCATATTTCATCCCCAACTGTAACCGTTGCATTAGGAAAGAAATTCCATCTTACATATCCTCCACCTACTTTTCCACCTAATTCAGTATTATCACCTAGTGACAATCTTACTACTCCTGCTCCATATCCATAGTAAGGTATCCAAGGCAGATTTCCTTCCTGAATTGTCATCATAGGATTAAATCCTAAAGCGAACTCCCTAAATGATCTGCCAGCATCTCCTGCTTTGGTCATCTCATTCCTTACTGCTTCTTCACCTTTGGAAGCTTTAATCTCCACGATTTTACCTGATTCAATAGTTACTTTTAAGTCTTCTACATCAGTATCATCCCACTTGGCATTTGGGAAGGCAATAATACCATTTACACTTTCTTCTATTGGTGCCACCCTTATCGCCCCTGAAGGGATTTCTATTTCACGATCTATTAGATTCATCCCTTCTGATGCTCTTGATTTTGAGGCATTCCCATCTTGTTTAGTAACAGGGCGATCTCCTATTTTAAAGCTTATATCGGTTCCTTCTTCAGTGATTACCCGAATCTCTTCATTCCTCATTGCATTTTCGAAAGATACTTGAGCTTCGCTTAAGGCTTTGTAATCAGTATTCAGGATCACATTTTGGTAAAATTCACTCTTTTCATCATCAGTATTTAAAAGATTTCCATTCAAGTCATAGGCTCCAGCCCAATGAAAATGAATAGTTCTCTTAGATGTTCCTTCGAGCATACTTTGCAGCACTTTATATGGCTGATGAATGGGTGATGCTCCTGGAAGCATTATCCCTAAATCCACGTCTTCAAATAGTGCTTCGAGTCGTTCATCATCCTTATTCATTCTTTCAGATATCCATGTTGTGGTCCATTCTTCAGGTTGCAAATCTGAAACACTCATTGTACCCAAGTAGGCAGCGTTTTTAGCTTCTATCGACTCTCTTAGTTCATTGATAATGTCATCAAATTCTCCTGGAGCCATAACCAAAAGGACTCTTTCTCCTGGCTTTAACTTAGATAGATCAATAATCTTATCGCTGATTGCATTTAGGTCTAAAACAAATGGCAAATCAACGTCATTATCCATTTCCTTTTGTTCGGATTTGCATGATATTAAAAATACCATTGTGGTCAATAGAATAATATATTTTATCATAGCTTCCAATTTCTAATTTAACAATGATACAAACTAAAATTTCATATTGATAAAAGATTAAGTCAGGTCCTGATCAAATGAACATATCAAATCTAAAATTCTTAGAAAACAAGATCGATGATATACTCTTATCATTCAACATCCTGATGGACAGATAGAAAGTAAAATTATAGCATCTATTATGAATAATACCCTTGCAGTTGATACTCCTGAATTAGCCATTGAAGAACTCTCTCATTCCGACACTAAAATTGTTTCACTCACAATTACACATGAGGATATAACTTTAATCCTTCAACAGGAGAATTCTACTTTAACAACCCTGAGATCATTCATGCTCTAAAAAATAATAGTCCACCCAAAACAGCATCTGGATATTTGACAGCAGTTCTAAAAATTCGGAAAGAAAGACAAGATCTAGAACTAGCAAAGTGGATTGAGAAAATGGTAAGATTCCTCAATTCAATACTAGACAGAATCACTCCGGTATCAAAAGATTCTGATTCTAATTATCTAAAAACAAATTATGGAATCATTGATGAATGAGCTGTAGTATATGAGCCATTTTTTAAATGGATAATTGAAGATAAATTTTGTAATGGAAGGCCCAATTAGAAAAATTAGGAGTTTAATTTGTACCTGACGTCCTACCATATGAAAAAATGAAAATTCGATTGCTCAATGCTGGAAATTCTGTATTAGGGATTCCCGGAGCAATTCACGGCCATGACACTATTGAGTATTGTATGAATGATCCGGTATTTAGCCAATTCATATGGGCATTTAAGGATAAAGAGGCCTCTGTCAATCTTGATGAAACATAAGGTATAGATTTAGATAAATAAAAAGATAGTCTTGAAGAAGTTTTTCTATCTCTAACATTAGTGATGGTGTAAGTCGAATATGCTCAGAGAGCTCTGTTAAATTGCCTAAATTCTTAATTGCCACACTTATTGAAAATTTAGAATCCAGAGGGAGTAAAGAGTACGAAACATTAGTGATTACAGCATGGTGTTATTATAGCGATAATGGAGTAGACGAAAAAAAGGTTGTCATGGATATCATTGATAAAAGAAGATCAGATTACATCAGATGGTAAAATACACCCAAAATGAAAGAATAGCATTTGTTCGTCAAAAAGATCTTTTTTTGATCTTTTTGATAATGAACGATTTACAAATCAATATATAGAAATGATTAAGAAATTATACTTTGGAATAGGATTTAGAAAATTAATGTAATCCACAGTTTAATAAATATCATCTGCAGGTGCTTGCCATGAAATTCTAGTATTCGATTTGAAAAATGGTCCTGCCTGGAATCCATGTTTTATCCATGAATCAATTAGAAGCAAATAGCTCAAATTTTGATTTTATCATCTGTGATGAAGTTGATAATTCAGAAGAATACTAGGAGGACATAAATTAAGCTCATAATGAAAAACCAGAAGACAATTGACTTCTGGGATGAGGTCATTATATACATACTTTAATGTCCGCAGAAAGAGCTTCTAGGCTCATATTAAATGATAAATCTAAGCGGGCCCAATATATTCACAGGCCTATTATAAAAAGACACTGCAGTATTTCTTTTCTGGTCTCATCATTTTATTTCTCACTATGCTGATCTGCTGCCTTATCGCAGCTTAAGGGTTCCGATTTGGGATCCCATACATATCATTTCAATTGAATTATATATTTTGCAAAGCTGATAAGATTTATAAATAACCAATATGTATATAGGTACTAGATTTTCTTTTTGGAGAACACTAATGTGGAGCAAGAAATACGTGATGATTTTTGTCATATTTGATTCTGCCATAGTTTTAGCTCATTCCGTTTTAGGTTTAGAATGGTTACATCTTCCATGGCAACCTATATCACTTATAGGTATAGCAGTAGCATTCTATTTAGGATTTAAAAATAATTCCTCCTATGATAGGTTATGGGAAGCACGAAAAATCTGGGGAGGGATTGTGAATGCATCCAGATCTTTCACAGTAATGGCCCGAGATTTTATAATTAATGATGAAGCAACAGTTGAAAAAACGAATGAGGAACTTATTCAAACGAGACAGTCTATAGTCCATCGACATGTGGCATGGCTCCGCGCATTGGCTCTAGAAATGAGAAAGATTAAAACATGGGAACATGATAGCGAAAGAGACGAAGCCTTCAGAAAAGAGTTAGGTCTAAGCTGTAAAGAAGAAAATTTTGATCAGATAAAACCTTATCTCTCCTGAGATGAGTTCGAATATGTTATGAAAAAAGGCAATAGGTCTTCACATCTATTGAGTATGCAGAGTAAGAGCTTAATGGCTCTTAGAAAAACAGGACACTTAGAGCACTTCAGGCATCTAGAGATGCAGGGTCTGATTACTGAATTTTATACCCTTCAAGGAAAATCAGAAAGGATTAAAAACTTTCCTTTTCCTCGACAATATGCATCTGTCAATTATTTCTTTGTTGTAATCTTCATTGCATTATTGCCATTCGGTATGCTGAATATCTTTCATGATCATGATAATGAAATGTTTACCCTGATAGCCATTCCATTTTCTATAATTGGCTCGTGGGTATTCTGGATGATGGAGCTGATTGGAGACTATAGTGAGAACCCATTTGAAGGACTTCATAACGATGTCCCTATCACCTCCATATCTCGAGGAATAGAAATAGATATAAGACAAATGTTAGATGAAACAGATTTACCTTCTCCTATAAAACCTACAGAAAATTTTGATATTTTGATTTGAGAATTCATTCATGAATCAATATCAACCTATTGATGGTTTGACCAAACATTTTTCTTCAATCATTCAAATTTAAACAGTAGATGTTAGGTGTTATAGTAGTTTTCATTCTTTCTTGGTTAATTCTATGGTTTGTTTTGAAAGAGCATATAACAGCCTTAGGCATAGTTCCTTCTTTCCAAAGATTGAAAGAGTTTTTATGGGGATTTATACCTATGGCGATATTTTGTGTTATAAATTTAGTTGGCCAAGCCTATCTCAAAAATGAACATTACATCCGGAATCCAGATTATGGATTCAATGAAGGCATTAATGGGGCTTGGTGGACCTTGAAAGCTGCACTTTTTGAAGAGCTCATTTTCCGCGGAGCCATATTATATATTTTGATAAGATATATTGGAATTGTCAAAGGGTGTATGCTTAGTGCCATAGCATTTGGAATATATCATTGGTTCAGCTACAATATGATCGGAGGGCGTATTATTCCTATGATTTATGTATTTCTATTAACAGGTGCTGGAGGATGGATGTTTGCCTATGCATTTGCCAAAACTAAATCTCTTTATGCTCCTTTGGGTCTACATTTCGGCTGGATTTTAGTAAGCATTGTCTTTCTTTCTGCAGGCCCTCTAGGCAACTCGCTTTTCATTCCGGCTGGCCCTACAGAACAATTTGGTGAATGGACCAATCTAGTATTTTTTCTTTGGCAAGCTATAATTATTCCAGGTTTCGTCACATGGGTTTTAATGAAGAAATACCCCAAAATTGAAAATCAGGAACTTGAGGTTTAGAGTCGTTTGTTAATAACTATTAGTAGTTATTAGATTTATTTCCAAAAATGTATTGACATTCAATTTTGAAAATTATTTTTGCAAAATTCAGAAACAATTTAATATAAGATATCATGACAAATAATGAAGTAGTACAAAGGCTAAAGGATGGAAATGCCAGATTCGTATCAGATCAATTGGATGGCAAACTTCAAAATAGCACAAGACGCGATTCATTAGTAGGAGGACAACAGCCTTATGCAATAGTGCTCAGTTGTGCAGATAGTCGTGTAGTTCCTGAATTGGCATTTGATACAGGTCTAGGTGAACTTTTTGTTGTTAGAGTAGCAGGTAATGTTGCTAATACATCATCAATGGCCAGTATAGAATATGCTGTGGCTCATTGCGGATCCAAAGTAATAGTGGTTTTAGGACACGAGAGCTGCGGAGCAGTGACAGCAGCAGCAGCAGGAGGAGATAACGGTTATAACTTAAATCACTTATTATCACATGTTGCCCCTGCGTTAGCAGCATCTGAAGAGGGAGCAGAAATCAACGACATTGTAAAAGTCAACGCCAAACTGACAGCCCAAGAATTAGCAAGCAGATCGGCTATTATCAAAGATTTTGTGGATAGAGGTGAAGTTGAGATTGTTCCTGCTTATTATAATCTGGATGGAGGGAAGGTAGACTTCTTATAAGGAATTTCTCTCTCATAAATTTTTAGCAGATTCTAAAATGTGACTCCATGCATTTTCAACATGATTTTGTGTCACATTGGTCTGGCCAATCACCATTCGTAATGTGTAGACTTCATCCACTTTCGTATGTGTAAGATAGATAGATCCTGAAGCATTGAGTGTGTTAAGTAGCTTTTCATTTACCTCATTCAATGCAGGCACATCCTTTGATTCCATAGGATTAAAGTGAAAACAAACTAAGTTCATGGTCCTTGGAATAATCATTTGAAAGTCTTTAGAGTCATTAATCTGAACTTCTAACCATTTTGCTAATTCAATGTGACTTCTGAGTTTTTGTTGAATTCCTTTAAGGCCATAGTATCTTATCACAAACCACAACTTCAATGATCTAAATCTTCTACCTAAAGGCACTCCCCAATCACAATGATTATTAACTACACCGTCATTTGAAGTTTTCAGATATTCCGGGAGTATGGCAAAGGTGTTAATAAGTGCATTCTTATCTTTCACGAAGTAGGCAGAACAATCAAAATTGGTAAACATCCATTTATGAGGGTTGAAAAAAAAGCTGTCCGCTTTCTCTATCCCTTTTATTAGGAATTGAAATTCAGGAAGTAATAGCGCAGAACCAACATATGCAGCATCTATGTGATGCCATATTTTATATTTTTGGGAAACAGTCCCTACATCATCCACAGAGTCCATTGCAGTGGTGCCTGTAGTGCCTAATGTGGATGCAATACAGCAAGGAACATATCCATTTTCGATGTCCGACAAAATAGCTTTTTCTAAGTCGTCAGTGCACATTTGAAGCAGCTCATCAGACTTAATTTTCACCACATTTTCTTTTCCTATTCCAGCTATTTTTGCTCCTTTTTCTATGGATGAATGAGTTTCCTCTGAGCAATATACTCGCATATTTGAGTAGCCCTTAAAGCCTTTTTCATTAACTTGATAATTTGACTTTTGCTCTCTTGCGGTAAGAATCGATGCTAATGTAGATGTAGATCCTGTGTCCTGAATTACCCCACTCCAGTCACTCGGAATTCCCATCGCATCTCTGAGCCATTCCATCATTCTTTCTTCTAGTTCAGTAGAAGCAGGAGAAGTATCCCACTTCATCCCTTGAACACCAAGAGTAGCTGTGATCATCTCTGCTAGTATTGATGGTGCACTGCCATTAGCATTGAAATAAGCAAAGAAATTAGGACTTTGCCAGTGGGTAATCCCTGGCATTATAATGTCTTTAAAATCAGAGAATATTTGATCCACTTCTACTCCTTCAATAGGCATTTCTTGCTCTATCTGATCGTAAATTTCTTTGGGAGCAACTTGAGACTTTACGGGATAGGACTCTACAGCATCCATATAATTAGCCATCCAATCAACAAAATGATGTGCATGCTTTCGAAATTCATTTGACTTCATATTTGTAAAGAAAAGCTGAATGACTCATTTGTAATAAAATGTTCCCTATTTTTTTGACTAGAACTTTGTTTTCTGATTTTTAACTTTATGGGATAATAATATCATAACTCTTATGAATCTTATAGATCAGCCAATCATCATAACCCACTCATACCCTTCTTGTACTTCAGAACAATTGTGGCATGCTCTTACGAATATCTCAGAAATGAAACAGTGGTATTTTGAAGCAATTCCTGATTTCAAACCAGAAGTAGGTTTTTATACTTCATTCTTGCTCACAAATGAAGGCAGAGATTTCACGCATCAGTTTAAAGTACTAGAAGTCTTGGAAGGTCAGATGATCAGATACACTTTTAATTTTGCTGAATATGATGGTGATGGATATGTTCAGTTTGATTTAAAACCTTCTGCTGATGAATGCACCTTGACCTTAACCAGTGTAATTACTAAACCCTATCCTAGCGACATCCCTGAGTTTAAAAGAGAAAGCGGAGTGGCAGGATGGAATTATTTTCTAAAGGACAGACTTACTGATTATTTACAGCAAAAGATAGAAAAGTCTTAAGAAAATTACTAACATAAATTATTCTCTGAATTAGGATGAGCAATTCATTTGATGGGCTTTAATGGTCAAAATTAAATTTTAGATATCTAACTCACCCATGTTACTAACCAGGCTCCGCTTCTGATCCCACATCCCTTCTAAGTAGCCCCCGGAAAGCATCATTCACAGAATCCCCTTCATACAGCACTTTGTAAACAGAGTTTGCAATAGGCATATCTATGCTAAGTTCATTGGCTAATTCCATTACAACTTTTGAAGTTTTTACTCCTTCTGCAACTTCAGCCATTTCAGTTATGATGTCTTCTATCTTTCTTCCCTGTCCAAGATTAAAACCTACATACCTATTTCTACTTTTGGTACTTGAGCAGGTTGCCACTAAATCTCCCATTCCTGCTAACCCTGCGAAGGTAGTTGGTTTTCCTCCCATCGCTATTCCTAATCTGGTCAACTCCGCTAATCCTCTGGTAATTATCGCTGATCGAGTATTGTCCCCAGCGTTCGCTCCATCTCCCATTCCTGTCGCTATTGCAACAATATTTTTTAAAGCTCCGCCTAATTCACATCCAATCACATCATTGTTAGTATACACCCTAAATAGACCTGTGTTAAAAACTTTTTGAAGCCTTTGAGCAATAGTATTATCCACCATTGCAATTACACTTGCTGCTGCCTGTCCAGCTGCAATTTCCTTTGCCAAATTTGGACCTGTCAATACACCTGCAGGGTGGCCTTGCATTTCTTCTTCAATGACAGCTGTCATTCTCATTTTAGTACCCATTTCTAATCCTTTAGCTAGGCTTATAATAGGCACCCATGGTCTAATAAAAGGTTTAGCATCCCTTAACACACTTCGAAAATTTTGGGCAGGAATTCCCATTACAATAACATCTGCATCTTTTACGGTTTCAGTAATCGTATTGCATGCCACTAAAGATTTAGGCAAATTAGCTCCAGGTAGATACTTTTCATTTCTATGATTCTTATTGATATCATCTACTGTTTCTGAGCTTCTTGCCCATATCTTAGTAGCGCTATTCCTTGCCGTAAGGGCGGCCACTGTGGTTCCCCATGATCCTCCCCCTAATGATCCGATTTTTAAATCCATCTACTAAATTTAGTATTTTAAAGCTTGTCCTTTTTAGAATCACTAATTAGAATAGGAGAATCAGTACATATTTAATGTGTGAAGACTTTTAGCATTTTAACCATAATCTTCACCATCTTGAGAAAAAAGCAAATAGATTCTCCTGTTCTATTGTTCTAATCAAAGAGCTCTTCTTTCATTAACCCAAAAAATCTATATATTTCCAACTCATAAGAATTCACCAGATGAAACGACGTCAAGTTCTATCAACAATGGCATTAGTTACAGGAGGCAGTATGATACAATGTGAAGGACAAGTTCCTAAGTTAAAAAAGCCGATATCTCAAAGAATCAATCACTCTGTATGCAAATGGTGTTACAGTAGAGTGCCTATGGAGGAAATGATTGACAAGTGTAAGGATATTGGAATTTCATCTATTGAAATTATAGGACCAGACAACTGGGATATGGTAGTCAAAGCTGGACTACAAGTAGGTATGGCAAATGGAAGTCCACTTGGAATATCAAAGGGATTCTGTGATACTAATAATCATGCTCAGCTTTTATCAGATTTGACAGATCTCATTCCCAAGGCCGCTGATCTTGGAATAGAACAAATCATATGTTTCTCTGGCAACAGAAATGGAATGGATGATATGACAGGACTTGAAAACTGCGCAATTGGATTAGATCCTGTTGTAAAATTGGCAAAGAAGCACAACATTAAAATTGTCATGGAACTCCTCAATAGTAAAGTAGATCATAAGGATTATATGTGTGATCATACTACCTGGGGCGCAGCACTATGTGAGAAACTGGGTATGGAAGAATTTAAATTACTTTATGATATCTACCATATGCAAATTATGGAAGGTGATGTGATTAGAACAATTCGTGAAAATTCAAAATATATATCACATTACCATACGGGAGGAGTACCTGGTAGAAATGAAATTAATGAAAGCCAAGAACTATACTATCCGGCTATAATGAATGCTATTGCTGATCTAGAAGACTTTGATGGTTTTGTAGCTCAAGAGTTCATTCCGACAAGAAAAGATCCATTCATATCATTAGCAGAAGGGATTACGATATGTGATGTTTGAAAAATCGAAACAAACAATATAAATCATTGATTATCAATATTTAAAATATAAACTAAAAACTATATATGTTATTCAATTCACAAGGAGAAGCAGAAGTAACTTATGATGCAATAGTTGTAGGATCAGGAATAAGTGGAGGCTGGGCTGCAAAAGAGTTAACAGAAAAAGGATTAAAAACTTTGGTTCTTGATAGAGGAAGAGATGTCAAACATGGAGAATACCCTACAGCAAGTTTAGACTCATGGGATCTTCCATTGCGTGGCAGAAGTGATTATGCCGAACAAATGGAACACTATCCAATGCAAAGTAGAACTGGATATACTACAAGCCAGGCAACGAAGCATTGGTTTGTTAAAGATAGCGAACATCCGTACTATGAAGACAAACGATTTGACTGGTGTCGTGGTTATCACGTAGGTGGTAGATCCATAACTTGGGGTAGACAAGTATATAGATGGAGTGAAATGGATTTTGAAGCTAATGCAAAGGACGGAGTAGCAGTAGACTGGCCCATAAGGTATAGTGATATAGAGCCCTGGTACGATTATGTAGAGCAATTTATTGGTATTCAAGGAATGAATGAAGGTTTAGCCCAAGTACCAGATGCAAAATTCATGGGTAATTTTGAGTTAAACTGTGTCGAACAACATGCTAGAGAGAGAATCAAAAAGGCATTAGGTTGGACAATGACTATTGGAAGGACAGCACACCTTACTCAACCGCATAACGGTAGAGGAAAATGTCAAAATAGAAACAGGTGTATAAGAGGATGTCCTTATGGGGCTTACTTTTCATCACAAGCCTCTACTCTTCCTGCAGCAATGGCCACAGGAAACATGACATTAAGACCTTTCTCTATTGTACATTCATTAATCTATGATGATGCTTCAGGTAAGGCCATTGGTGTAAATGTAATAGACACAGAGACTAAGGAAACCTATGAGTATTACGCAAAAGTGATCTTCCTTTGTGCATCTGCAATTGCCTCTACAAGTATATTATTGAACAGTAAGTCAGAACGTTTTCCAAATGGAATGGGCAATGACAGTGGAGAATTAGGACATAACCTTATGGATCATCATTTCAAGACCGGAGCAAGTGCAGAAGTAGATGGATTTGATGATAAGTACTACAAAGGACGTCGACCGACAGGGTTTTATGTAGCAAGGACTACTAATCTTGGTGACCAGGCATCCAAAAAAGACTATCTAAGAGGTTGGGGTTATCAAGGAGGAGCAAGAAGAGGTGGCTGGGGAAGCATGGTAGCTGAACTAAAAGCTGGTCCTCAATTCAAAGAAATGATGGGGCAACCAGGCAAATGGTCAATGGGTATGACAGCTTTCGCTGAAATGCTCCCAGATCATAGAAATAAGATGTATTTGAATTACGACAAGCTAGACAAATGGGGTGTTCCTACCGTCACTTTTGATTGCGAATTCAGAGAGAATGAAATGGCCATGAGAGCTGATATGGCTAATAATGCTGCTGAAATGTTAGAAGTGTCAGGATTTAAGAACATTAGAACATATAGCGATATTGGAGGGCCAGGGCTTGGAATTCATGAAATGGGGACAGCTCGTATGGGCAGGGATCCAAAAACCTCTGTACTGAATGGGGATAATGCAATTCATGCGGTACCTAATGTATATGTCACTGATGGGGCATGCATGACTTCATCTGCTTGTCAAAATCCTTCTATTACTTACATGGCACTTACTGCAAGAGCAGCTAGTCACGCCACTAATCAATTGAATAATAACATCTAAAATAACCTAATTATGAATAGACGAGAAGCATTAAGAAACACTGGATTAGCATTAGGTTATTCACTCTCGGCCGGTACAATAGCAGCGGTGATGAATGGTTGTAAAGCTCCTACAGAAACCGGGTGGATGCCATCTGCAATTGATAAAAGCACTATTGAATTGATTGCAGAGTTAGGAGAAACCATACTTCCAGCTACGGATACTCCTGGCGCTAAAGATGTATTAGCGCATAGATTTGTGGATGAGGTTATTGCTCATGCCTTTGGCCCTAATCAAAAAGCTCACATTTTGTCAGGTTTAAAGAATTTAAGCAATGATTTAGGAGGTTCATTTATGAGCCTTTCTACGGATGACAAGTTAAAAGCAGTATTAGCACTCGAAGACAAAGCAGATAGTGCCAATGAAGCAAGAAGAGAGGCAATGAAAGCTAAAGAAGCAGATAAAGGAGATCAAGAACCGGTGAGAGCTGGACCAATGGAGAGAAAAGAGCCAGAGTCATTCAGACATTACTATTCTGAGCTAAAGGGTTTGATCATGGCAGGATATTTTACCTCAGAACAGGTTGGCACAGAAGTTTTGGCTTATGATCCAATTCCTGGGGATTATAATCCATGTATGGAGATGACAGAAGGCCAAATGGCCTGGACTCATTGATGAAAGAGAATGTGATACTCTAGAATGAGGAAGCGATATACCTTATTCCTATAAGAATATTAGGCCTTGGACCAATGGTTTCAAGGCCTTTCTTTTTCAAAATATTTTAACAAATAATTCAACTATTAATTCAGTATACTGTCAGGCTATCTGTCTTTGTAAAGTGCATATGGCGAATTGCCAATCACCTTAACTGAATTAATCTACAATTATGCAGGGCACAATATTTTTCAATTTTATTCTCATCACCTTATTTGGTATGTTATCATGTAATAGTGATAATGACAGCGGTCCTTCTATTACAGATCCTGATCAAGAAGCCACCCTCCATGCCGCATTTGCAGAGTTCGATGAAAACAACACAGATATTTACATGGACGGTTCTGAATTTGTAATAGAGACAAATGGAATGCCTAACCACACAACCACCTATTGGGGTGAAGGTCATGAGATGTATCTAGATGAGCCAAATGTTAATACTACACCTTCCATTATTCCTAATTTTGATGCATCGGCTACATTGAGGATATCTGCAGATCCTCAAAAAGCCGCCTCAACCAGTTCCACCAGACTTGGTCCTATTGGAATATCTGTAAGTGGAGCTGCAATATTTAACGGAGAAGAAGGTAATGGCCCCCTTTCCAATGCTATTGTGAGTATTGATCATGCTGGTGGACATATAGGTCCAGGTGTATATCATTATCATTTAGAACCTTCTCCACTTAGCAATAATGATACAAATTTGGTTGGTATTATGGCAGATGGCTTTTTTATCTATGGTAGAAAATGCCATGCTACAAATGGTTATCCCACTGACCTAGATGTTTCTGGTGGGCATTCATCTGTTACTCAGCACACTAATGAATCTGAGTATCATTATCACATAATAAATGAATTTTACACAGGTACCCATATTCTAATTTTTGGTGGAGATTATCAAGGAATTCCAAATGCAATTAATTAAGATTTTTCAATACTTCTCTACTCTGTTGATGGTTTGCTGGTTAGGTTCAAGTCCATTGTTTGAATCTTTCAGCAAAACTGTTGAGTACAATACAATCGTACCTGATATTAAAATATCTAGAGACTCAATAGTTTTAATACCAGAAAAGGGTCAATGGTATTATAGAAATGTACCCTTCTCTGGACAATCCATTTCACATCATGAAAATGGAAGAATGTCCGAAAATATAGGCTATTATGAAGGAAGAAAGGAAGGGAAAGCAGAATTTTGGTATCCAGATGGCACTATTAGAAAAGAGGCATTTTACAAGAAAAACAGATTAGATGGAGTTCTGAAAGTATGGTCTCCTCACTCCTACAGAACATTAGTCAAAGAGTCACACTATGTGAATGGAGTTACCCATGGAATCCAGAAACTTTGGTACTCGAATGGTCAGATATTTAAAAAAACAACCATTGTAAATGGAAAAGAACAGGGACTTCAACAAGCATGGAGAGAAAATGGCATTCTGTATATAAATTATGAAGCAAAGAACGGTAGAGCTTTTGGCTTAAAAAGAGCAAGCTTGTGTTATCAACTAAAAAAAGAAGATGTACAATACGAATAACATTTTTTGGATAATAATTGCATTATTGTCTTTTATTTCTTGCAATTCAAAGATTGTCAACAATAGTCGAGTAGCATCTCTCCCCTATTACGACGAGGCTACTTTTACTCCAAAGTGGATAGAGGCAGACAATGGAGAATTATCTGATTTTCATAAAATATCCGCATTTGAATTATTCAATCAGTTGGGTGACACTATTGACCAAAACACCTTCCAAAATAAGATATATGTGACAGATTTTTTTTTCACGGCTTGCCCAGGCATATGCCCCAAGATGACACAAAACATGGCCATCCTTCATGATGAATTCATAAATGACGATGAGGTAAGACTTCTTTCACATTCTGTTACTCCAAAAAGAGATTCTGTACCTATTCTAAAAACATATGCTGTTGAAAGAGGGATTAATGCCGACAAATGGCATCTTGTAACTGGAAAAAGAAGTGAAATATATCGACTAGGTAGATTCGATTACTTTGTTGAACAGGATATGGGGCTAGAAATGGAAGAAGATGACTTTTTACATACAGAAAATTTTGTATTAATAGATCAACAAAAGCATATAAGAGGAATATATAATGGTCTCAACAAAGCTGATATCAAACAACTTATTGCTGATATCAAAACTCTAAAACGATCATGATTAATTCAAAAGAAATATGAATTTTGAAAATTCACATAAAGAATGCATCATCAGAACTAATCAAGAATACAATTGCCTAATAGCCTCGTTTATAACAATTCCTAAACTCACTGAAACATTTAAACAGTCTGTTTTACCTCTATTGGGAATGAACAATTGATCACTTGATATAGTAATTAAGTCATCAGGAAGCCCTTCTTTTTCTGGCCCCATAATAATCAAATCATTCTTTTTAAATTCAAAATGATATATCGAACAAGCATCTTCAGATACTAATGTTGCAATTGATCTTCCTTGATGTTCAGTAATAAAACTTCCTACATCATCTACGACTATAATTTCTATGTGTTCAATTGCCCCTGCCGTCCAAACTCTAGCCATGTGATTCATATCAGCTCGACTTACTTTATTAGAAGGAGGATTCATCAATCCATTCCTATCATAGATATAAATCTTTTTAAAACCATAAAATTCGGCAGTTCTAATCATATTAGAAAGATTAGGTCTATACTCCGGTGCGAATAACAAAATCTTCATATGCCCTATTCTACCATTTAGTTATGAATACATGCTCTGTATCAGTATATAACCTTTTCAATTCTTGTCTAATAAATAATAGTGCTAAAGAAATAGCAATAATTATAGTGGAAATATTGTAATTCCAAATTGATCCAAGTAAGAAGAAAAGACCGACATACCATAGAGGACAGAATAACGCTGCTACACCAAACTTCATTGAACCTTCAAAAACAGGGTCTTTAAAAAGAGAAACTAAATAATTAGAAAGCAAGATGGGCACAAAATTTATTATGCTGAGAAAGAATACAACAGCTTTGAGACCGTCGTATAAGACTTCATCATTATTGATTTGTGTTTGCCGGTTTTCTTGTAATTCTTTAAAGGTCAAGTTCTCATTCTTGCGACTAAATATTCTTGCGGTATCTTCATAATTTGCATCCAAATCAGGAATGATCATTTCACTCTTTAAAACATTAGTCATCTCTTTCCTCACTGCACTCAAGGCTTGTCCTTTATGCTCTTTATAAAGGGATGAATAATCTTTCAATGGAATCGGCTTACCATAGTTAATTATCAACTTAAAACGAGGAGAGTGTCGCCTAAAATAATTCAAACCAACTGGAACTATGTAAACGGGTTTAGTAGATCTTGATTGAGTAGCAAAAGCAATACGTGCTGTTCCTTTAGATAGTGTTCTTAAAGTATAGGGATAATCATGATTTGCTTCAGGGAAGATCATTAGTGGTTTGTCATTTAACAAGGTTTGTACTGCTAAATCAAATGTTTTATCATTTTGAGCCGCCATTGAGAATCCATCAACTGCCCTGAAAACAGGAAGCATATTCAATGCATTCAAAAACCATAAATAAGGTTGAACAAAAATGTCACCTCGTGTGAAAAACGCCACTGGTTTTGGAGAAAACACACCTATTAAAATAGCATCAAGAAAGGCGTTTTGATGATTCGGGGCATATATAACTGGTCCATCTGAAGGAATCTGTGGCATGCCATTGATCTCAATCTTCCTAAAATAAAACTTTGCTCCAACTTTGCAAAGATTCCTAATTGTCCAGTAAAAAAGAGTTTTCATCTGCCTATACTCTACTTTTCCAATAATATGAAAGACTCAAACCAGAGATCAAATGCCATATACCCCACCATGCTGCGACCAATGCCATTCCACCTAATCCATTAAAGAATGTAAAAATCAAAAGTAGTCCCAATCCAGAGTTTTGAATCCCAGTTTCTATTGTTAATGACTTCACATCTTTCCATGGTAGTTGAAAACCTTTAGCCAATGAAAAACCGGTAAAAAATGCCAAAAAGTTATGACCTAAAACTATAAACAAAACATAGTAAAGATTAGCCCAAAATGCATCGAAGTTGAGATAAAGTGCTGTAACTACTAGAACGCCAAAAATTAATAATGCAATTATTCGAATTGGTTTCTCAATCCATAAAGTAAAATTATAGAATTTACTTCTACACCACATTCCGAGTATTAGAGGCAATCCCATAATGATACATACCGTTCTTACCATCTCCCATTTAGAAACATTAATATCTGATAGAAACCCAGAAGTAGGTTCATATAGTCCTGACCACAATGCAAAATTTAATGGTGTTAAAAATACCGCCAAAGCAGTGGCAACAGCAGATAAGCTCACAGACAATGCCACATTTGCCTTTGCTACAGAAGACATAAAATTAGAAACATTACCTCCTGGACAAGAGGCCACCATAAACATGCCTAAGGCAATACTAGGAACGGGGTTTATCAAAATGATCAATAAAAATGTAATAAGCGGGAGCAAGAAAAACTGAGAAAAAAGACCTAATACTACTGATTTAGGGCTTTTTATTACTCGCTTAAAATCATTTAAAGTGAGGCCAAGAGCGACGCTAAACATTATAACACCAAGGCTCAAATTCAAGATAAAAGCTGAATCCTCATTAAAATTAACTATCAGTTGGTCCACTTCGTGCATGAGGAAAGCAAAATAGTAATTAAAGCTGTATCTCTTACTAATAATCGATTTTACAATATCTTTCGGTCTTTTGAATAACTGATCAGGTTCGATTATTTTTAGAATGAGTCAAAACAATAATTTAGTTATAAAGGCAGGGCCAAAAGCATTAAAACATCTCAAGAAAAATGGATTTAACCCTAAAGATGTAAAAGCAATATCAGCAGCAGCAGGAGGTCCCAAATGGTTTGTCATTTATCATCTTACGCGTTATATAGCAGAACATATACTTCCATTTACCGAAGGAAAAATTAACCTTTTAGGTTCTTCAGTAGGTGGATGGCAAATGGCGTGTATGTCAACGTCTAATCCAGGTCCTGCACTACAAAGACTAAGGGATAGATATGCTGATGAAGTTTATCAAATGCCTATTACAACGGATGAGATAAGCCGAGGATGTCATTCCACACTATTGAAAACAATTACTGATGATGACATTTCCTTCATTATTAATAATCAAAAAGTCAATTTAAACATTTTTGCCGCTCGAGGAAAAGGAATTTTAAGAGGCACATCAAAATATAATGTATATCCAGGATTACTTTTCAATTTCTTAACTAATGCACTAAGCAGAAAATTAATTGGGCTTTCATTCGATCGTTATATCTTTTCTACTCAGATGGAAATGCCATTTGATCAGTCAAAATCAGTGCTTTCAACAGACCTTGTCCAATTAGATCAGCAGAAATTCAGAGATGTCCTCATGGCCACAGCGGCTATACCACTTGTGATGAATGGAGTCCAATCTGTAAATGGACAAGAGCACAATACCTTTTGGGATGGAGGTCTTACTGATTATCATATGGTCTTGCCTTATTATCAAGAGGGACTAGTATTAATGCCTCATTTTTTTCCTGACTTAGCACCTGGCTGGATGGATAAATCATTAAAATACAGAAGAGCCAAAGGAGAAGACTTGAGCAATGTGATCATGGTGCACCCTAGCGCTGAATATGTAAGATCACTACCAAAAGGTAAAATTAGTTCAAGAGATGACTTCCTAGAATTTGGTGAAGATCAAGATGGCAGAGCAAAGTATTGGACTGAAATATCCGAAAGAGGAACTGCATTAAAAGATGAATTACACGAAATAATACAATCAGGAAATATGGCTAATATAGCTGTGGAATTTTAGTATGAGGCATAAAAAAAGCCTGACCTCACAACAGATCAGGCAAAAACGTCATCATGAAAAAGGTATACTTTGAAATATATCTTTAAGACAAATTTAACATAACCTAGCATACCACGCAAAAATCCACGAAATTTTTAGCCTATCAGTATTATATTTAACATATGATATACTAGTTTAACGAAGGATTCGTTATGTCATATTCCAACATACCATAATATGTCGAAATTTTCTTTGTCCATTTTTTCAATTTATTGAGACCTCTATCTTTCAGAGATCTTCTTGGTATCTAATACATTGAGAAAACCGTACCAATCTTATACCATTTAGACGAACAAAAATAAAAAAGACACAGATTCAACCCTTATACATTTGTTAAGAATTCAGCCTTTTTCCACAGTTTTCTTCCTTTTTTTGCTCAATAGAGAGCTCGCAAAAGTGAGTTAACTTCAATAAATCTAAATTGTAGAGTTTGGGAGATTGTGATCTCAGATTGGCTAAAAACTTATCTTTTCTTATATTGATTATTCTCAAAAACCAGTTTTTAAGATAATATGAGTCCAAAAACTTGTAAGCTTTGATCAATCGAGTGTATGGAACTCTTCGTTCTTTGTGTAATAACCAGAGGTTACTGGTAGCAATAATAGATTTGTCTATAAAATCATTTACAGATTCTAATCCTTCATGAACGGTTGGATTGTCTATATGCATAATAGGAATACCTCTCTGAGTTATCTGATGTGCCAGAGCTAAATCTTCATAACCATATCCAGAAATAGATTCGTCAAAAGGGTTTTCAAATAATGTGTGTTTATCAATGACAAAATTATTAGAATGAAAGAACTCTGCCTTTTTCCTTTTTCTATACGACATCGACTTTGATTCTCTTTTTGTACCATACAGCCAATGCAGATACTTTCCTTCATTCTTGGGTGGAGTTTGCGAATACTTCCGCCCTCCGCAAATGACCATTCTTCCGTCTAAATTTGAAATGTATTTTTCAATAAATTTCTTTCCTGTGATCTTTGAATCGCAATCCAAAAAGAGCAAGTACTCATATCTAGCCATTTTAGCTAAGAGATTTCTAATCTTAGCCCTCCCTTTATTTTCTGATAATTCGACATAGTTTACACCCATAATCAGGTCAATGGCCTTATTTGCAGATTTCACTTTTTCTGAAGATCCATCATCAAAACATATTATTTCGAATTCAATCTTAGAACCATGACATTGTTTGACTAGCTTAATCACTAATTTTTCCACCTTAACCTCATATATTGGAATCAGTATTGATAGCATTTATCTTTCTAACTTTATAGGATAAATATAGCGCGAATGGACAAAGTGATTTATTGCATCAGGCATGGCCAGACAGATTACAATAAAAACGGAATTGTACAAGGAAGTGGAGTAGATTCTGATTTGAATGATTTGGGAATGATTCAAGCAGAACAATTTTATCGCCATTATCGCAATGAAGTTTATTTTGACCTTATCATTCATTCAGCTCTCAAAAGAACAAAACAAACCATCAGTCCTTGGATAAAAAATGGCCCAGTTATCATTGCGGACAAAAGAATCGATGAAATGTCATGGGGAGATGCAGAAGGGCAAAAAGGAACTAAAGAATCAGTTGTTTTATATAAAAGTATTGTGGATGAATGGTCTAGAGGAAATCTAGATATAGGAATAAATAACGGTGAAACAGCACAGGACCTTAAGAAAAGGCTTTCTTCTTTTGTAAATGAGCTAAAAGATCGCAAAGAAAAAACAATTCTACTCTGTTCTCACGGCAGAGCAATGAGAGGTCTATTATGTGCTCTTCAAGAAGAACCATACTCTGAAATGGAATCTTATAAGATAAGTAATGTGGGACTCTACAAAGTTATTCAAAAGGGAAAATCTTTTGAAATTTTAAGCCATAATGACATTTCTCATCGAACTCCTCTTACCCATTCCTAGGTTTGACTGCCTTCAAAACCTTACCTCTATTTTTTATGTATTTGTAGAATCCCTCTATAAATGAAGTAACATTTTTCTTTGTCTTATCATCCATATATTCTTGATTAGCAATAATATCCATGAATTGAGGTTTCATGCCCTCATAATAATCAACTACTGTATCTACTTCATCTTTAGTCATCTGAGTTCTGATCATAAAGTAGCGTTGCGTTACACTTGTTATAGGAAATTGCTCTGGCGGTACTGCATATCCATTATTCACTAAACCTGCATAATCAAAATCATATGGGACTGACACTAGGCTCTTGACATTTGGAAGCTTGACCAATTCTATATTGTGCTTATTTGCAATAGACCAGTCACAATTAGCTATCATATATTGAAAGAAGGCTAATCTGAAATAATCATCTCTAGGCAATGCAGCATAATTAATTTTTCCTGATTCTAAGACTATAGCATTCTTTCTGAAAGCGTAGTTTTCTTCTTCCTCAACTAAATATGCATTCATCATTTCCTTCATTTCTCCATTTTCATACATTTCTAGTTTAATCATTTTTAATTGCATACTGTTATCTGGATCAATAGCAGAATATAGATCATAAATCACCTTCTCCTTTAGAAGTTGCTGAAAGTTTCTAAGGTTATTTTCACATTGAAGTACTAATTTCAATTTATCTACATCAGCATTGATTCCAAGAGCTTTTAATTGCTCCTTATTCAGTTTCAATTTTATAGGTGCATTGTCACATACTTTTTTCCTCGTGTTACCTCTGATTTTTGCCTCAATGTCAAACTCTAAAGGGTCGCCATCAGCAACTGTAATTGACATTGTCCCGGGGATGTAATACTCTTCGGTTATACTTTTATTTTTAAAGAGTTCCTTCACTTTAGTATGGATTTTCATGGTAGGAAGATGATCAGTTTGATCATATAGCATCTGAAAAAGAGTTGTATTCATATCCTTCTCCGCATCTTGAGAGGTCGCTGTTGGGTTAAATGCGATAGTAAACAGGAGCATAAATACAAACCAGAATTTAGATAGTGTTTTCATTATAAATGGTTTTAATAATAGGAAGTCAACTCAATTGACTTTAAGGTTAAAAAACTCCTAAAATGTACGAAAATATTAATAGAGAAGAAAGTGAATACTTATATCTGATCACATTGCCACAAGAATATTTTTTTTTATAAAGAGTGTGATTTTCTATTTTTTTCTCATACTAATAGAATGTAACAGAAAAATTGATGCAAACAGAGGACTATTTTGTCAAGACCATAAGAAAGAACGAAGGGATCATATATAAGATCACAAAGGTCTATGCCTCAAGCAGAGAAGATCAAAAGGACTTATATCAGGATATCATATTTCAACTATGGAGATCTTTTGATTCTTTTAAGGGGAAATCAAAACTCACCACTTGGATCTATCGCGTAGCATTAAATACAGCACTAGCACACTTACAAAAGTCAAAAAGGTCACCAACACTTTTGACCGATGAATTCAGCTTTGAAATGTTAATGAGCCCTGAAGAAGATAAAAACTTAAAGGAACAGCTAGAAATCATGTATGATCAAATAAGAAATCTTAATGCCATAGAAAAAGGCATCATACTACTGTACTTAGAAGGCAAAAGTCATGATGAGATAGCTGAAATTACAGGTTATAGCAATACAAATGTGGGTACTCGAATAGGCAGGGTTAAGCAAAAATTGAAAAATAACAAATTAAAATAATTCAATGGAACTAGAAGAGATGCAAACACTCTGGACATCATTGAGTCAGAGAATCGAAAAATTAGAAATAATCAATAATCAAAAAATTATGGAAATCACACAAATCAAATACAAAAACAAATTCAACACAATTACAAAATATGAATCCATAGGTGCTGTCTTTTGCTATTTCATTGCAATTTTTATTTTGCTCAATTTTTACAAATTAGATACATGGTACTTGAGTGTTTGCGGTGTCATATCTTTAGCATTTCTGACCATTATGCCTTATTTCTCATTAGGCTATTTAAAGAAATTGTCAAACATAGATTTAACAAATTCCACTTATAAAAAGATAATTCAGCAATATCAGGACGTAAGAAAAAAAACTATAGCGTTCCAAAAATGGGCAGTTGTAGCATCCATTTTTATGATGTTTATTACTATTCCTGTAGCCGACAAATTATTAAATGGAGAAGATTTCTTTGCAAAAGAATTTGACACCCAAATGTGGTTTGTTATAGGCATCGGTTGTGTCTTCGTGGTTTATGTAGCTCAGTGGGGATTGGGATGGTACAAAAAGATTACAAATAGTGCCGAACAGATGTTATATGAATTAGATCAAGATTAAAAATCATTGTCAAACTATTTTCTAAAATTGACAAAAAGTACATGTTTTTACGCGGGACCTTAATTGATTGAGTTCTGAATCATTATCAGATCATAGCCACTTTTTTTCTTTATACCATTTTACCGTTTCTTCTACTGCTGAAGGAAGATCATACTTAGGTATATAATCAAAATCATTAACTAATTCTGATATGTCACAATCCAGAGTCCTTGCCTTAATTTCAGCAAATTTGTCCATATTGAGAATACTAGCATTTCCAGTTAATCTAGATATTCCTTCACTTATTGATGCTACAGCATACACTAAAGGCAAAGGCACTTTTATTTTTAAAGGACTCTTTCCTAGCTTATCCGCAATTATTGCATTGAATTTTGTTGCCTTATATAGATTACCATCTGTAACAAAGTATGATTTATTAGATACAGAAGATATTGTCGCATCCATTATCACTCTTACCAGGTCTTTGACGTAGACCAATGATATCCATTGATCGGATAAGCCAACGTGTGGTGAAAATCCATTTTGGATAGCTTTAAATGCCGTCAAAAAATCTGATTCTCTAGGGCCAAAAATACCTGTAGGTCTAAATATGAGTAATGGCAGCCCAGCCACCTCTTTTAGTTTTCTTTCTGCCCTCAATTTGCTTTTGCCATAAGTGGTCACGGGATTGGGCTCAGAATCATTTGATAGTATCTTATTCTCTTGAAAATCTGCAGGCCCATAAGCCGCAAGGCTGCTCATGAAACTAAATTTCTTTAGGCTTTTAATTTTTGAGCTACTTGTTACTAAATTGTGTGTGAACTCAACATTCACTCTAAAAAAATCACTTTTGCTATTTGATTTAGTCACTCCTGCATTATGAATAATATAATCAAACTGATGCTCATGCATCAATTCGCTCAGTTGATTTTCATTGGACAAATTCATTTCAATAAAATTGATCCTTTCATCTTGAAGCCATTGTTTACTGCTTGAGGATCTGATTCCCGCATAGGTATCCAAACCATTTTTCAGAGCTTCCTCTACTAGAAAACTACCTACAAATCCTGAAGCCCCTGTAATCAAAATTTTTTCCATTTAGTTTATTCATTGAATGATGAATTGCACATCAAATTTCTGCATTTAATTACAAATCAAAATGCGAACATAAAAAGCTTGAAATTTTCTTTGATTTTGAAATAGAAAACCGAGGTCTCAAAATGACTCAGTATAATATTGCGTTAAAGAGTTTTGCAAAGTCAATTTAATGTACAGATCACCTTCAGCTTTTGGCTCATTCTCACTGTTGTTCATTGTTTGTATCCTATTAATCAGTTCTTGCAAAAAAGAAATAGTACCCGAGGAATATATTCCTACAGATAGTCATGTCCAATATATAAATGCATTGAACAAATTAGATCTTTCTGATACAGCTCTCGGGCAAGATTGGATTGATGCAGCGGAAGAAGCTCTCTCAAAGCCAATGAGGATCGAATCGCCCTATGTAGAACATATTTATTTTAGCCCTACCGAGGCCAATTCGGTTGGATATCTTATTTCTCTTAAAAAGGGTCAAAAAATAAATATTGAGGTCTCCTTAGAATCAAATGATCGAATGAAATCATTTCTTGATATCTATAGAGTCGAAGATGCAACAAATGGCACTTTTGAAAAAATAGCGAGCAGTGAGAATCAAGAGACATCCATGGATATCGAATCTAGAATTGATACTGATTATATCATTAGATTTCAAACTGAACTACTAAGAGGTGGTAATTTTAAAATAACTGTGCAAAAATCACCTTCATTAGACTTTCCTGTAAGTGGTAAAAACAATGCGGCAATTGGAAGTCTTTTTGGAGTTCCAAGAGATGGAGGTAGACGAAAGCATCATGGTATAGACATATTTGCCAAAAGGCATACACCGATAATTGCTCCAACGGATGGATATATCAGGTTTGCTGGAGAAAGAGGGCTTGGAGGCACCGTGATATGGATGAGAGATCAAAACCGAAGACAGACCTTATACTTTGCTCACTTGCAAAAACTATTAGTACAAGAAGGCCAAAATGTAGCCAAAGGTGATACAATAGGCACAGTAGGAAACACTGGTAATGCACGCACCACCCCTCCTCATTTACATTTTGGAATATATCAAAATGGACCTATTGACCCTTATCATCACGTGGCGATAACTAAAACAAAATTAAAACGCCAATTCGCCGATAAGTCTATAGTCAACCAGACTATGAGAACTAACAAAAAGTCTACATTAAGATTAAACGGAACAGGTACTAAAGAAGAATCCATATCTCTTCAAAAGCATCAAATTCTAGAAGTATTAGGAGCTACATCTTCTTATTTCAGAGTACAACTTCCCAATGAATCGGTGGGATACATAAGCTTTAAGGACATAGAATCAGTAGAAGATGAAGTTAATAATATAGTATCTGAAGCGTCTTATGCGCTTCTTGATAGCCCATCTGATGATGCACATTCAATAAAAATGGTCGCTGCAAATAATCAATTAACTGTACTTGGGTCAGATAATGAATACAAACTGGTGAAGAGCAATGCTGGCCTTATGGGTTGGATAAGAGTTCTTTAGTTAAAATCATATCGGTAGATACGATAGATTTTGTATAATTCAGAATTAAGTTTTTCAGCTGATCGGACCATTTCCTCATTATTTTCTAATACCCAAGAGACTTCACCAGCTATCACATTGTCCTTTCGAGCTTGAAGTATATTTTTAGAAAATAAAATCGCCTCAATGCCTTTCTTTCGATATTCTTTTAAAACACCAAGAGCTAAGATTCTAACATAACGAGTCTTATGTCGTCTCCATAAAAGTTTGAATATGTTGAAAGGAAATATTCTTCCTTTTTTAAACCCCTTTGTTATTTCATTGATATTATTCAGAGTAACACCAAAGCCTACTACCTTTCCATGATCTTCTGCTATATAGATCCAGTTGGGATTGGCAATCATTTTCAGTTCACTACCTAAAAGAAGAATTTCTTCTTCTGTCATTGGTATTGCCCCCCAATTATCTTCCCAAGATGAATTATATGCATCCATCAGATTTGCAACCTCCTCATCAAATTTTTTCATATTGATGTTACGGATCGTAATTCCTTGATTAGCAAGTCGTTTTTCTAATGCCTGAGCAAGTCGAATAGACTTTTCAGATGCCTTATCTGTGTATAGGAGGTAAGCAAAAAGGTCCATGTCCTTTTTGAATCCATAATCCTCAACTAATTCTTGATAATAAGGTGGATTATAGGTCATCATGATTTTGGGAGGTTCATCAAAACCTTTCACCAATAATCCTGCAGTATCATTTAATGAATAATTAAATGGTCCCATCATTGCCTCAAACCCTCTCTTCTTACACCACGAAGTAGCTGTCTCTATTAATGCTTTGCATACCTCTTTATCATTGATTAAATCAAAGAAACCAAAGAAACCGACATTGCTTTTATGAATTTGATTATACCTTTTATTGTCAAAAGCCGTAATTCTTCCTACGATTTTTCCATCTTGATAGGCTAGGAAATGCTCTACTTCGGCATTTTTATAAAAAGGGTTCTTTTTTCTACTGAAGAGATCCTTTTGACTCATATAAAGTTCAGGAACATAATTGGGATCATCAGCATAGAGATCATGAGGAAAATCAATATATCTTTTAATTAACTTCCCTTCTGCCTGAACAATTTCAATTGGCATGAACAGCTTTTTCTTTGCCATCCAAAACACCTAATTTACTAGCAGCTTTGGTGATTTTCTCAATTCCTTCTTCTATCTGACTTTTTGTGTGAGTTGACATCAATGAAAATCTTAACAATGACTCAGTACTAGCAACAGCAGGAGAAACAACTGGATTTACAAATACTCCATCTTCTAGAAGCATTTTTGTAATTTGGAAAGTCTTGAAATCATCTCTTATAAAAATAGGAATAATAGGAGTCTCCGTGTTACCTGTATCAAAACCAGCATCTTTCAGAAGTTTCAATGCATAATTGGTATTATCCCAAACCTGCTGAATTCTTTCTGGTTCATCTTGAATAAGATCTAAAGCGGCTATAACACTTGCAGCATTAGCTGGTGCTATACTTGCTGAGAAAATAAGTGATCTAGCATTGTGCTTCAAAAAATTCATAGCATCATTATTTCCTGCTACAAACCCACCTATACTAGCTAATGATTTACTGAAAGTCCCCATAATTAAATCGACATCATCTGTCAATCCAAAATGGTCGGCTGTACCTCTACCACTCTTTCCTAAAACACCCAATGAATGAGCATCATCAACAAATATGTTTGCATTATATTTCTTTGATAACTTCACTATTTCAGGAAGATTACAAATATCCCCCTCCATACTGAACACACCATCTACGGCAATCAATTTCACTTTATCAGGTTCACATTTCTGCAACATTTTCTCAAGTGAATCCATATCATTGTGCTTATACTTCAGCACTTTTGAGAATGATAGTCTGGATCCATCTAGAATACAAGCATGATCTAACTCATCTAAAATGATATAATCATGACGTCCTGTAACTGAAGATAATACACCAAGGTTAACTTGGAAGCCTGTACTAAATACCAATGCACCTTCCATTCCTACAAACTCTGCCAGTCGTCTTTCTAACTCTAAATGAAGATCAAGTGTTCCGTTCAGGAATCTAGAACCTGCAGTACCTGAACCGTATTTATCAATTGCTTTTTTGGATGCTTCTTTGAGCTTTGGGTGTGTTGTAAGACCTAGATAACTATTAGATCCAAACATCAACACATCTTTACCATTGATCTTTACAACGGTATCTTGTTCGGACTCAATAGTTCTGAAATATGGGTATAGACCTAATCTTTCTACTTTTTGAGGCACATCATAGGCCTTCATTCTTTGTTTCAGCATGGTGGTAAATAGTTGTTATAACAGCTTACAAATATACAACATCGAAATGAAAATGATATAAATTCGAAATCAAGTAATTTTAAATAATTGCCATAGATATAATGATAATTGATGCAAGGCCAAATAGGACCAAAAGTATTATTCATAATTTGGCTATTTAAAACACTATCATTTGCTAGATCTCCTAATTGTAATCACCTATTTCACGGCTATCATGTTAGTGGCCTTAAAAGGAAGAGCTGTGGCAAATGCTACTGTTGAATCTTATTTTTTGAGCAACCGCAATTTGAGATGGCCTTCTATTGCACTCTCCACCATTGCTACTAATATAAATGGGTATCAGTTTCTAGGGATGATGGGTTCTGCATACCTCTATGGATTAGCACAAGCTAGTCTCGAAATCAATGCTGTACAGGGGATTTTAATGGCTGCTTTCATTTTTGTCCCGATGTATCTCAAAGATGGAATCATCACCATTACTCAGTTTATTAAGAATAGATTAGGAGAGCGTGTTGGCTTTATTTATACCATTGCTAATATTCTTCTCTTTTCTACTATTACCCTAGGAGCCGCCTTGTTTTGGGGAGCATATGCTGCTGATTTGGTATTCGCAGAATATCTGAGTGTCATCCATGAAGATCGGATTATAAGGATTTCTATTTTAGTCATAGGACTAGGTGTATTCTCAGCCATTTATACTTACCTAGGCGGGCTTGGAGCTGTTGTAAAAACAGATATCATCCAATTTGGCATATTACTCACGGGTGGTATCGTTATCACTTTGGTGACCATATATCATTTTGGAGGATGGCAACAGCTCTACATCAAAACTCCCGAGATGATGCATCTCCATCTACCTGCAGATCATGAAAAATTACCCTGGATTCACATATTTGGACTCTTCCTTCTTAACATTAATTATTGGTGTGCTAATCAGACTGTAATGCAGCGATCTATAGCTGCAAAGAGTCTTCGTGAAGCACAAATTGGACTCATGGTTGGAGGTGTAATGAAATATGTGATGGCTGTGATTATAATAGTTCCAGGCATTGCTCTTTATGGTATTCTCCAAGAAAGTGGCACTCCCCTATCAGAACCTGATTTGGCCTTTCCGTATATAGTCAAAACCTATCTTCCTATTGGAGCCAAAGGTATCATCCTTTGTGCCTTATTCGCTTCTCTGATGAGCACTGTGGATAGCACATTTAATTCATTAGCGACCCTGTGGTCTATAGATATTTATAAGACTTATATCAATAAAGAAGCTTCTGACTCACAAGTAATTGCAGCAGGAAGGAAGACAATTTTGGTTACCTTATTTACAGGTATAATAATGGGTTTAATATTGCTGTATGTGAAGTTTGAGAACCCTGAAGATGCATTCACCCACACACTCAATGAATTGAGGTATTATATCAATTGTGGAATTGTGGTTTTGATTTGCTCAGCAGCATTTTTGGTAGCGCCTAATCATCGTGTCGCATTGATTGCTTTCTTAGTAACTATTCCTCTGCACTTGATGATCATTCACTTTTTTCCAGAGATGAATTACTTCGTTAGAGCCGGATGGGTAATTGTCATTGCTTTTATGATACTCTATGCATCATCTTATAAAGAAGGATGGACTAAATGGAAAAACTTAATACGATATGATGATCGTGAAGTATGGCAAGTGGGGCTGGGACTAGCAGGGTCTTTGGTTTTACTGCACGTGGTCTTTCATTAATCATTTTAAACTTCACTTGGTTTTACACCAAATCTATTTTCAAACTCACTTGTAAAGTAACTAGCATGAGATATTCCTACCTCACCCCTGACGTCCGATATAGTTGAGAATTGTCGAGTTGACAAGCTTTTTTCATCCTAATCTCCTTTATGAATTGATTTGGGCTAAGTCCTGTTAATTTTTTAAGAATTCTACCCAATTGTCTCTGACTATAGTTTATGTCTTTTGCTAAATCAGTGACTTAATAATTCTTTAGGTGAGTAACAAGCTTTGGAAACAGAACTTTATCAAAGCCGCTCTAACCTTACATATTTGACAGCCCACGCCCTTATAGAGGGATTTTTTTTATAAAATCATAATCCAAAAATTAAATAAAATGGATAACTCCATTATTGTAGAAATAAGAAATTAATCTCTGGGCAGTCACTCCTCCTACAGAGCCACATATTTCAAGAGAAACAGTCCAACCAAAAGATAAAGTATCGGATGAATATTCTTGAAATTGCCTTTAACAACTTCAATAAGGACATAAAACATTAATCCAAAAGCAATTCCATTTGCTATGCTATAAGTGAATGGCATTATGATAATCAGCAATACAGCCGGAATTGCTGAATCGATAGATGACAGATCTATTTTTTTGATGCCATCCATCATTAGCACACCTACTATAATCAAAACAGGAGAAGTGGCAGCGACCGGAACTATGCCTGCAATTGGAGCCAATAATATTCCAAATAAAAACAAAACAGCGGTTGTGGTGGAAGTCAACCCAGTCCTACCTCCAGCAATTATACCAGAACTACTTTCAATGTACGTGGTGACTGAGGATGTGCCAAGCATAGCTCCTAATGTGGTAGCAGTAGCATCAGCGAAAAGAGCCTTATTCATTCTTGGAAGATTACCATCTTCATCTAGCATGTCTCCCTTTCCAGCTGTTCCTAATAAAGTCCCCAAAGTATCTAGCAAATCCACGAGTGTAAAACTTATAACAACAATAATGACTGGCAGAACGGCCGTGACGAAGGATAAGCCTTTTCCAATTTGAAAAAGTCCTACAAAATCCATCTTAAATGCCGTTGGAGACAATGAAATTCTACTTAAATCATATGAATCAGGAAGTACAGTCACACCCATAGGAATACCAATAATGGTGGTTACAATAATGGCCCATAACATGGCAGAGTCTATTTTAAGCACCATCAATGCCACAAGTAAAACCAATCCAATTACTGTCAACAATACTGATGGATCTGATAATTTACCCAATTGGATTATTTGTGATGGAACCGAATTCACTTGGTCAATTAATTGATCTTTACTCAATAAATCACTATCCAGAATCAGGCTTATGATTGGCCCTTGATTTACTTCAATCAGCCCTGCATTATTCAATCCTATCAACGCAATAAACAAACCGATTCCAGGAGCAATTGCCAGCTTTAGATTTTTGGGAATGGCTTTAATAATGGTTGCCCGAAGTCCTGTTATTGTCAATAACAAGAATAATACACCTGATAAAAACACTATGGCCAAGGCTTGCTGCCAGCTATATCCCAAACTAAAAACTACAGTAAAAGTGAAAAATGCATTCAAGCCCATTCCTGGAGCCTGAGCCATTGGATAATTTGATAGGATTCCAATAAGGAAAGTCCCTATAGCAGCAGCTAAACATGTGGCAATGAAGACGGATTCGTATTCCATTCCTGTTTGAGAAAGTATAGAAGGATTAACGAATAGGATATAAGACATCGTTAAAAATGTGGTGAGGCCAGCCAGTATTTCGGTCTTAACCGTAGTGCCATTTTGATTGAGCTTAAATATTTTTTCAAACATGTTCTATAATTTCTTATTGTTTCTCCTTCCTTCCATTATTGCTAAAAATGAACGACTACGTAGTTCGTCCATAGTAAGACCAGTAACTCTTGCTTCATCTTCAGTTATGACACCAGAGTTTAGCCCTCTAAGAAAAAAATTAAGTAATCCCTGACCAGTAGCAGCATCATCAAAAACATCATCTGTTAGAGTTGCTCGAGCAGCTTTATCCACAAATGCTTTTAATCGCTTAGCGGCCTCTTCATAACTTTCTAAAAAGAAGGAATAGATTGCTGCATATCTCATAGGAAACTGGGCAGGATGTAAATCCCATCCTTGATATAATCCTTTCCAAAGAGAATACCTTGTATGGTCAAATGCTTTTTTCCAGCTATTATGCACAACAGATCTATTTTCTGCTTTTTGATCGTCAGTCAAGTCTTTTCCCCTATGCGGCCCAATTGGCATCACATTAGTTGCACCATCTGACAGCCATATCCCTGTTCCCCCTAATGCTACTTTCATAAAATGATGCGCAAAATCACATACAGAATGGCCCATGTCCTGATACTTGGCAGTAATATTATTAGATGCAGTATAGTCATAAGTACCAAAAGCTGTAGAAATCATTCTCCCTTTACTCGCCAACACAAAAGATCTCAAAGGATTACTTCCATCAGAATCGATAACTGACTGAGTAGTTTCCACCATCATTTCCATTTTTAATGCTCCTGACTTAATATCCGTTTGAAATTCAATGATTTCAAAAATCGCAATCAATGATTCTATCTGTTCTGGAATTGTAACCTTAGGAAGCATAACTACAAAGTTGTTTGGCAGTTTGCCATGAGTTTTGTGAGCCAAGGTGGACAAAAATAAATCTAATGTTCTTATTCCCCTCTCTTTCAAATCTTCTGTAAATGGCTTGATGCGGATACCTATAAAAGGAGGTAATGAATTCTTTTCCATTCCTATGGCACATTCAGTGGCAGCTCGGATTGCGGTCTCATCTTCTTCTTCCCAAGATCGATTGCCGAATCCATCTTCAAAATCTATTCTAAAATCCTCAACAGCCTCCTTCTCAAGTTTGGAAATGACTTTATTAAAAGTAGTATAAGACAACCATGCGAAATGTTCCTTTCGCTCCCCATCAGACATTCCATCAAGCTCATTTTTTAAAGCCTCAATGACAACGTCATCAGTTGGAAGGTCAGCATAGCCGGTTAATTTTATAGCCCGAGCAAATTCAACAAAATTTGCTGCATTATCTCTTATTGTATTTAGAGCTACATCAGCCATTTTTTGAGCCGAATCATGCCTAAAAAGATCTGCCCCCCCATATACGGTATGTACAGGTTGTCGTTCTGAACTATCTCCTGGATATTTCTGTTGAAAAACTTTATTTGCTGTTGACAAATCATTGAGTATTCTCTGTTTGTCTTCTGTTGGTATAGAAGTATTCATCTCTGTTACATTTTATAAATGCTTAATCAGCTAATATTTTATCGTTGAATTCACCCCTCCTTCTCTAAGCGTAAATTCCTCCTCTCATTTTAAAGAGAGGTGTTGGGGGGAGTGTCTATCCTATAGTCATGCGATCCTTGTATGACTCATTTTATTCCAATAATAAACTCTAACTTCCTCTATATGTGCTATATCCATATGGGCTCAAAAGCAACGGTATATGATAATGGCTTTCATCGGTTATCTCGAAAATGATTGGAATTTCTGGATAAAAACTTTTCAAGTTTTGGTTTTCAAAATAAGCCTTAGTCTGAAACAACATTCTATGTACCCCTTCTTCTAGCACTTGATTATCCTTGAGTAAATCACTAATTCTTCCATCAGTATTAGTTATACCAGAAGCCAATTCAGACCAATTATTATTTTCATCCAATTCTTCCAACATTATTGTAATCCCTTCAGCAGGTTTTCCAGTCATTGTGTCAAGAATATGTGTTGTAATCTGACTCATTCCAAAAGTTTTTCTAATCTCAGTTTAGTAATTTTATTCTGTTCCTGCATAGCTATCAGAATTTCCTCTTCCGGATCATTCTTTAATCTCATTTCTAACAAAGCAAGCATCTCTTCTGCTGATTTCCCACTAGCAAAAACAATAAAAATATAACCAAATTTATCTTCGTATTCCTTATTACCTTTTGCTAATTTTTTGATCGTTTCAAATGTGGCTTCCTTTACACTTTGCTGTTCATTTTTCGCCCAATGAGCAGTGGAAGCAAACTTCTTTTCCAAATTCGCAACACTTCCAATTTTGGGATGATGACTGAATGCTTCGAGTGCATCCACATTGGAACAAATACTCCATGACATATCTGACTTTTTAATAAGATCACTCCGAGATTCGAAAGGACGTGCATCAAATACATTTTTGGCCCAATAGGTTGATCCACAACACTTCAAAAGAGCTTCTTTTACCTCTTTGAGAGGAGCAATATTTAATTCTGAAAGTGTCATTTATCTTATGATGTTTCCTAAAACACGAAGTCGACTAATTCCTCCATCTGGAAATATATTCAATCTAATATGAGTCAGCATTTTATCGGTTAAAATTTCCCGTTCAAAAATATGTTCTTGATCAGGGCCAAGTTTAACTCTATCTAATAATGAGAACCAATCTTGCTCTTGTGGATCTGTATTTGGAGCAAAGCAACCATCAATCGAACATGTATCTGGATAATTTCCTTTAAAGTGTTTTGTATCCACAACTATTTTCTTCACCAAACCTTTATGGGCTAATTTAATCATTACCCAATCTCTATTTTCTGGAGTACGGTTTCTTTTAGTTTCCCATCCATCTCCCATGTTTCTGCCCTTTCCGGGCATAATTAGGTTATCCATATGACTAAAAAACATATCATTACAATTAATGGACTTACCTCCATTAATAGCCGCTGCGAGATCTATTAACTCATTATTTGACACCTGTTCCCAATTCTTTTTGACTTCACCATATATTTTCAATCGGGCCACTCCTCCATCAGGATAGATATGCAATTTCACATGTGTCCATTGACTATCATTAAGGATTTCAAAAAAGTGTTGGGATCCTGGATCTAGTGGAGATTTAGGCAATATTTCAAACCATTCTGAAGATTCAGAATCACCACTTCTGGAATTACATGCTTCGATAGAACAATAAGGTGGGTGATTACCTAAAAAGTGATTAGTATCAACATCTACACCCTTTATTATAGATGTTTCTGCAAGTTTTACAATGCACCAGTCATGTCCTTCGATTCGTTTTCTTCTAGACTCCCATCCATCCATCCATTTTCCTCTGTCTGTATATTTATCAGCGATAAAAACACCTCTACCCTCTTTTAAAAGGTTTTCTTTTTCAGCAAAGAAGTCATCAGAACAGGACATAGATTTTGCACCTAGTTTTTCGGCACCTACATTGATAAATTTTAGAAATTCCGGATTTTTCATCTATTATTTTAATATAATTTCCCCTCTTGGTTTTTCACCAAAATCACCATTATCAAAAACCTTATACCCTGACACATATGTTTTCCTAACTACACCTTTCAATTCGCTATTAAGATAAGGAGTGACTTTGTGTTTATGATGCAAATCATGTTCGTTTACAACAAATAATTCTTCTGGGGACCAAACCACAATATCTGCATAATAACCTTTCTCAATTTGGCCTCTTTCTTTATCTATTCTTAAAAATTGAGCCACATTACTGCACATCAACTCTGACAGCTTTTTGATTCCTAATCCTTCTTTTTGCGCTCTTGTCCACACAGCGGGCAAGCTCAACTGTAAGCTAGCAATGCCTCCCCACGCTTTATCGAAGTTACCTGACTCAATTTCTTTTAACTCAGGAGGCGCAGGAGAATGATCTGTTACAATGAAATCAATAAGCCCGTCTCTTATAGCTTGCCATAAGGCTTTATTATTTTTCTTTCCTCTGATTGGTGGTGCACATTTGTATTCTGTGGACTCGTCATTAATGTCTTCAGCATTAAAAACCAAATAATGAGGGCAAGTTTCTACAGTCAGTGGTAAGCCAGATTTTCTGGCCTCTCTGATTTGCTTTAAGCTATCTTCTGATGACAAATGGACGATATGACATCTTACATCATACTCCTCACATAATCTGATGATTAGAAATATTGCTTCATCTTCCCAACTTGCTGGTCTAGATTTTAGATAAGCATCATAAGAGTAAGGTGATTTTTTTAAAAAAACTTGATCAGTGTGATCACTTTCTAATTCGCAATGCACAAGTAAAGGCAGGTCTGCTTCTTTTAGAATAGGCAGTGCTCTACGTAAATCTTCCTCTGTTACATTTGGAAAATCATCAATACCAGAATGACAAAGGAAAACTTTTATGCCCATGACTCCACTTTTCAACAACTCTTTTACTTCTCCCAAACTATCAGGGACAAATCCACCCCAAAAACCGCAATTGGTATGAATTTTAAATCTCGCTGAATCTAGTTTTGCTTCAAATGCCGCTACACTAGTTGTGACTGGACTAGAATTCAATGGCATATCAATTAGAGTCGTAATTCCTCCTGCTGCCGCAGATTTAGTAGCGGACTCAAATCCTTCCCAATCTGTTCTTCCTGGCTCATTAATATGTACATGACTATCTATCAGTCCGGGCATGATCACATCATTGCCACAATTTTCTATCTCATATCCACTTCTATGTATAAGGCCATTTTCGATCGCAGATATCCGATCACCATCAATAAAGATTGTAGCTTCTTTTATCTCTTCTTTTAGAACTACTCTTTTACTATATAGTGCACTTTTCATAAAAAATGATCTCAGTCTATTTTAGCTCCTTGTAAAATCCACCTTTTTAGAATTTTCCTTTCGTCATCAGTCATATTGGTCTTATTGGCTTGAGGCATTGTCTTCGTTCTGACAGCTCTTGCCATTATTTTGTCACTCATATTTTTGACTTGCTCAGGAGTATCGTACATCACACCATTTGGAGCTGCCTTCCAGACATCATCAGTCGGGCTTGCAGAGTGGCATTGTATACACCTATTGTCAATTACCTCTTTCACTTCTAGAAAACTTACAGGCACAGCCAAGTCCATCTTAGCTTCAAAAGCTGGAGATATTACTAATGCCAATGAGAATAATGACACCACAGAGATGATTAATATTTTGGTATTTTTTTGACCTCGTTCAACAAGGTTCCAATAATGCTTTATTCCGGCACTAGCTAATGAGATTACTATTAGTACCGCCCAATTATATTCATGTCCAAATGTGCTCGGAAAGTGATTGCTAATCATAACATAAATCACAGGAAGGGTAAAGTAATTGTTATGCAAAGATCTTTGCCCAGCTTTTTGCCCCAAGGAAGGATCAAGAGGAAGTCCTAAAGTGGCCGCTTTAACCATTTCTTTTTGAGCTGGGATAATATTGAAAAAGACATTTCCGACCATTATCGTTCCGATGACCGCTCCAAAGTGAATGAAAGCTGCTCTACTATTAAAAACATGAGTCAAAAAATAGGCTAGGCTTGAAAGAAGCAAGATTCCTAAGAAAATAAATAGCCATGACTTATTTACAATTGAAGACTTACACATCATATCATAAATCCACCACCCTCCTACCAAACATAATAGACTTATTCCTATAGCCATGCCAATAGAAATATCGGCTACTGAAGGATCGATAAGGAAAGAGTCCGCATTCATATAATATACAACCACTAGCAATGAAAAACCAGTAAGAAATGTGAAATAGGCTTCATATTTAAACCAATGTAAATCATTAGGAATTTGATTTGGAGCTACTCTATATTTTTCAAGAAAATAAAACCCTCCTCCATGAACTGCCCATAAATTACCAGCTAATTCATCTCGGATATTTTTAGTTCTGTTCAGATTATTTTCAAGAAAAACAAAATAGAATGAAGCTCCAATCCACATAATCCCAGCTACCACATGAGCCCATCTTATGATCAGATTTAACCATTCCATCGTATAACCTTGCATCATCGTCCCCTTAACGGCTATATAAATCAAGTAAGAAAATATTGAAATAGGAATGATATAATACAGCGCATTTAAAGTAGCCTGAAAGTATCCTTGGTTTTCATTGTTTTCAATATTTGCACCGGTTGATATCTTCTTCTTATTTACAGCATTATAGCTCTCCACAAAAACATGAGCCATGTAGTAAAGCACAATGAATATGAATATCAGTAACAGAAAGAAGGGCAAAAACTCATCCGCCAATAACTTGTCAAAATAGGACACCTTCTCTTCAATATCTGATGTGTTCACTATTGAATTTTGGACTATAGTATCTGCTATTTCAATAGTGGATGTATCACCTTGGTACATCGAAGAATGAGCATAACCATCAGCTACCAAAATGATAAAGCAAAATGTTGCAAAAATTTTGAATATAGTAATCAAAGGTTTAACCAATTTCAACTTTTGTATTGTTCGTTCAGTCTCGGCAAGATATACATCATTTTAAGAGTAAGTATAATGTCTACATTAAATGACTTAATATTATCACAACAATTATAGTACGAACTACAAAAACTCAAATTTTAATTGAATATCTGGAACAAAATATTAGAGGAGTTAAATCAAAAGAAGAAACTTGTTCTTATGTGTGTGTTGGATAGTGACGGCAGTAGTCCAGGTCGTCAGGGTTTCAAGATGTATGTTACTGATGATCATAAACTTGAGGGTTCAATAGGAGGAGGAATAATGGAGCACAAGTTGATAGAACTTGCCAAATCACTTTTAGATAAAGGATCATTCCAACCATTTATTAAGAAACAAATACACAGAAAGAATATAGAAAAGGAACAATCAGGAATGATTTGTTCTGGAGAACAGACTATTGGCTTTTATCATTTTGATGATTCTGCCTTGCCATTCCTTGAAAAAATTAATACCAACTCTAAATCAAAAGACCACCCGTTCCTAATTCTAAATCATTATGGATTTAATTTGATAGAGGATGAATTTACAACTTCAAAATCCAATTTTGAATCGCGTAGTCCTAAGGAATGGACATACAAAGAGTCCATAAATCATAAACTTATGGTCCATATTATTGGTGGTGGGCATGTTGGACTTGCCTTATCTCAGGTCATGAACCAACTAGACTTTCATGTCAAAATTTATGATGAGCGCAACAACCTAAACACCATGGAGAATAACTCTTATGCTCATGAGAGGCATGTTGTAAACTATCAAAACCTAACTGAAGTGATTCCTGACAACTCCACTGACTTTCTTGTCTTAATGTCTTTTGGGTATAGGACAGATGAGACTTGTATAAAACAACTTTTAAATAGAAATTACAGATATTTTGGTGTGATGGGAAGTAAATCTAAAATGGAGACATTATTTACTTCCCTTTTGACTGATGGATTTGAGCAAGGACAATTAGACAAGATTCATACTCCTATTGGAATCGAAATAAACAGCCAAACTCCTATGGAAATAGCAATAAGTGTAGCAGCTCAAATAATTGCTGTGAAAAATGGTAAATTCCTTATTAATTAGCAAGATTTAAGCCTAATATGGATTCTGAAAAAGAAAACAAATTCATGAGAGCAGCAATTGAGCTCTCTATAAAAAATGTGACCTCTGGACAAGGAGGACCTTTTGGTGCTGTGGTAGTAAAAGATAAAAAGATAATTGCTCGAGGCACCAATCAGGTGACTTCGCTTAACGACCCTACAGCACATGCTGAAGTAATGGCTATAAGAAATGCATGTAAGGAATTAAAAACTTTCCAACTTGACGACTGCGAAATTTACACTAGCTGTGAACCATGCCCGATGTGCCTTGGAGCAATTTATTGGGCTCGCCCTAAAAGTGTATTCTTTGCCAATTCTAAAATAGATGCTGCCCATATCAATTTCGATGATCAATTCATCTATGAAGAAATATCAAAGCCAATTTCTGAGAGAAAACTTTTTACTAAACAAATCTTAAGAGAGGAGGCATTGATTGCTTTCGAGGAATGGGCTAAAAGTGAAATCAAGATCAAATATTAAGTATGATCAGCTTTATTCTGAATGACACCACTATTGAAACTTTGCAACCTGCAGGTATGACATTATTGGATTTCATCCGATATGAAAAACGACTGGTAGGTACAAAAATCGGTTGTCGCGAAGGTGATTGTGGAGCATGTACCATATTATTAGGTGAATTAGTAGATGGACAAATGCAATACCTGTCCATGACTTCTTGCATTACACCATTGATCAATGTACATGGCAAACATGTGGTAAGTATTGAGGGAATCAATGGCTCAGACTTGACTCCAGTGCAACAAGCAATAGTAGATGAATCAGGATCTCAATGTGGATTTTGTACTGTTGGTTTTGTTGTATCACTCACAGGTGAATGTCTTTCTAGGAAGATATCATCATATGACGATGTAGTAGGAGCAGTAGATGGGAATATTTGCAGATGTACAGGATATAAATCTATCGAACGTGCTTGTAACAATATACATTCACATTTAAAAGAAAAAGATATTTCTAACCCAATTCCTTGGTGCTCAAAAAATAAAATTGTTCCTGATTATTTTAATCGTATTGTAGAGAGAATTGAACATATAAAACCTCTTCCACAAAGTATTGGGGCAGTGACTATTGGAGGAGGAACGGATCTTTTAGTTCAAAAACATGATGATGTTTACGAATCAAGCATACAAGGTCTATTTGGTAAAAAAGGTTCAATAGGCATAAAAGTTTCAGAAGGTAAATGTTCAATTGGAGCTATAACATCTGTCAGCGAGCTGATGGAATCAGAAGAAATGATAGGTATGTTTCCAAACCTATTTAATCATATGAAATTAGTAGCTTCTACCCCAATAAGAAATAGTGGAACCATAGGAGGCAATCTTGTCAATGCCTCGCCAATTGGTGATTTGACAGCATTTTTTTTAGCATTGAATAGCTCAATCCTTATCCAAAATAATAATGGAGATCAACGAGATCTTTTTCTCAAAGATTTCTATCGAGGATATAAAACCTATGACTTAGCTGTTGATGAGCATTTAATTAAGATTCAATTTGATATGCCTAGGGAAAATACACATTTCAACTTTGAAAAGGTTAGTAAAAGAACCTATCTTGATATAGCCAGTGTGAACAGTGCTATGAGTATTATACTCAGCGGAATGATAATTTCAGATATACATATCTCTGCTGGTGGTGTAGCCCCTATTCCAAAGTATTTAGCAAAAACCAGAGCATTTTTACTTGGAAAGATTTTAAACGAAAAAACAATATTAGCGGCTATCGATATTATGCAGGATGAGATTGCTCCTATAAGTGATGCTAGAGGTACAGAGTCTTATAAAAGGCTCTTACTTAGGCAACTTTTTTGGGCACATTTCTTAGAACTTTTTCCTGAGAAATTTGAATTGATCACTCTCAAAAGTGTGGCCCAATAATGAAAAACATCGATTCAAATAGCCATGTAAAAGGGACATCTATTTATCTTGATGATATCCCGGTTAGAGCAGGTACTTTGTATGCATTGGCTTATGACTCAAGTTGCGCCCATGCTCGAATAAAGAAAGTAGATTATTCCACAGCTGAGAACTATCCAGGTGTCATAAAAATCATAACTCACAAAGACATTCCGGGACAAAATCAGATAGGAGGAATTTTCCCTGACGAACCATTATTGGCTGAGAATGATATACATTTTTGGGGAATGCCAATTGCTTTGATCATAGCCGAGTCAGAGTATATTGCCAGAAAGGCAAAAAAACTAATTAAGATTGAAGTAGAGGAACTACCTGTGATCACTGACCCAAGAGAAGCTAGAGAAAAAGGGCATTTAATCTTTCCACCTCGAACCTTTCAAATGGGAAATATGGATAGTGCATGGGATCAATGTGAATATATTTTAGAAGGTAGAGCTGATTCTAATGGTCAAGAGCATCTATATATCGAAACTCAAGGAGCCTATGCCTTTCCAATGGAAAATGGTTCAATAAGAATCTCTTCTTCTACACAAGGACCTACCGCTGTACAGAAAACAGTTGCTAGAGTATTAGGAATTCCAATGCACAAAATAGAGGTAGATGTAACCAGATTAGGTGGAGGCTTTGGAGGTAAAGAGGATCAAGCAACGGCCTGGGCAGTAATGGTTGCCTTAGCAGCCCAGATACTGAATAGACCTGTGAAATATGCTGTACATCGGATGGATGACATGAGAATGACAGGTAAAAGGCATCCCTACAGTTCTGATTATAAAATTGGGTTATCAAAAGACTTAAAAATCCAGGCATATGAGGTAACTTTTCATCAAAATGCAGGAGCCGCTGCCGATCTATCTCCAGCGGTGATGGAAAGAACTTTGTATCATGCCACCAATACTTACTTTGTTCCCAATGTAAAAGCTACAGCATACTGTTGCAAAACCAACTTACCTCCAAATACTGCATTTCGAGGGTTTGGTGGACCACAAGGAATGTTTGTAATTGAATCTGCAATACAAAAGGCTGCAAATCATATAGGCATAAAAACCAGAGATATTCAAGCTGCAAATTTGCTCAAAGAAAAAGATGAATTCCCTTATGGTCAAATCGTGAAAAAATGTGAAGCAACAAATGCATGGTATGCTACTCTAGAGAAGTACAACATAAAAGAGCTTGAAGAAGAGATAGATTCTTTTAACAAGAACAATGTGAATTCAAAAAAAGGATTGGCAATAATGCCAATTTGCTTTGGTATCTCATTTACCAATACTCCTATGAATAATGCTAGAGCATTGGTACACATATATCAGGATGGAAGCGTAGGAATCAGTACAGGTGGAGTGGAAATGGGCCAAGGTCTCAACACTAAAATGGTACAAGTCGCAATGCATGAGTTATCTCTTAGCTCAGATCGAATAAAAATTGAAACCACTAATACCACAAGAGTTGCCAATACGTCACCCTCAGCAGCCAGTGCAACAGCCGATCTAAATGGAAAAGCACTAGAAATAGCATGTGCCAAATTACGCGAAAGATTACTTGAGTGTGCAAGCAATTATTTGAATATTGATCTTGTCGAGTTGAATTTAAAAGATCAGGTTCTATACCACAATGACACAAAAACAGATTTAAGTTGGGATCAGTTAGTTACAATAGCATTGGCAGATAGAGTCTGCCTCACAGAGAATGGGCATTATGCTACTCCATTAATTAATTTTGACAAGTCCATTGAAAAGGGGCATCCATTTGCATATCACGTCTATGGCACAGCAATCATAGCAGTGACTCTAGACTGCATAAGAGGAAGATATGAATTTGACTATGTGAAACTAGTCCATGACTTTGGTCTTAGCATGAATTATGCTGTAGACATTGGACAAATAGAAGGGGGCTTAGTACAAGGAATTGGATGGATGACTATGGAAGAGCTTTTATATAATGACAATGGAAAGCTACTATCTAATGCACTATCTACTTATAAGATCCCAGATATATATTCTGTGCCTAAAATCGTGGATATTGAATCATTAAATTCAGAAGGTCATGAATTGGCAATAAGAAAATCTAAGGCTGTAGGCGAACCGCCTCTTATGTACGGCATAGGAGCATACTTCGCGATTCAGAATGCCATCAAAGCTTTTAATTCTAACTATAAAAACTCTTTTGATGCACCGTTTACCCCAGAAAAGGTATTGATGGCGTTATACAGCTAGAATAGGATGGTATAAGAACCAAATCTAAAATTCCAAATTCGACTGTTTACATTGGAATTTGGAATTTCAGGTTTAAGATTTTCTATGCCGCCTCTTTTTTCCCAATTTTAAAAAATTCTTGGGCAACTATTTCGGTAACATATTTTTCAGCACCTTCTTTATCCGTATACGATCTATACGTTAACTTTCCTTGCACAGCCAGTTCACTACCCTTTTGTGCAATTAAGTGGATATTCTCAGCAAGCTTTCCCCATGCTATTACATTATGCCATTGAGTAATAGTTTGCTTTATGCCATTTTGATCTTTATAAGATTCATTAGTAGCTAAAGTGAAGCGTACCATCTTTTTGTCGTTTTCGAATGATTTGATTTCTGGGTCCTTGCCTAAGTTTCCGATAAGTTGTACTTGATTTCTAATTGAATTCATAACTTAAGATTAATGTGTCCTGATGTATTAGACTGATCAGGATGATGTTTGACAATATCGTCGAGCCAAAGATGAAGGCATGAAAAAGTGAGAGTCGTATATTAAACGTTTGTATCCGATTGTAAACGTTTGTAAACGGATATTTGGCTTTAGAAAAACGAATGTTTCAATCGTAAATCATTGATAAACAATACTTTATATTTTTCATTTGCTCTTTATTATTTTTGAATAATTGGAAATGTCATAAATTCTGGAGCAAATTCGGCTATTTTGATATTAATTAGAGCTTTAGATTGTTACGTTTATACAGATGTTAGCTGCAATTAAATCAAAAAATGGGTTATTTTACCATTTTTTTGTAAATCAATATATCAAAAATCA
>DKPS01000126.1:3168-23118 GCA_002471345.1 Saprospiraceae bacterium UBA7328 | reverse complement strand
ATTATTAGAGACTGTACCTGTTGTAGATCCATCAGGTGCACCATCGGCTCTACTAGGAAAACTTCCGACTCCTGAATGAGAATCATACGTACCACCTGCTGTAATGGTATTGTCACCACATTGACAAAAAAGAGAATTAACCGTTCCATTTTCATCTATACAGTTGTCATAGTCATCTTGATCTATATCAGATGTAATCCCATCATCATCGCAATCATTAGAAGGAAGGGAAGACCAGTCTTGTGGTTCATCTCCATCAGTCGTACCATCGGCAGTACAAGGGTCTTCTGGCGCACTATCTTCTCCATTAACAACACCATCTCCATCACAATCAGCTAGAGCATCATTGAGATCACATGCCCCACATGATTCTGATGTAGAGCCATCCACTCTTATTATCCTTCCAGAACCGCCATCAGAAATTGTAAGTGTCTGAATCCCATTGGACGTAACAGGGATACAATAGACCTATGGGTTATTGACACCTCTCTCAATAGTAATATTGCTAAACCTAAAATTATTCCCATTTAGGTTCATATTCACTATTCCTACAGAACTAGTAAAATATAGAGAAACACATATCTCATCACCATCTAAAAGGTCAGGATAGGTAAGAACCAGATAATCATTATTACCACTGATGTTTCCTGTGTAATTACCATCAGGTATACCTCCTGCATTGCCAGGGTTACCACTGACTCCATTATGAGAATCATAAGTTCCTCCTAATTCTTCTGAGTTATTGTTGCAATTACACGCAATATCACCTATTGCCCCAGGAATGAGATCAAGATTAAAATTCATATCTCCTGAGACAAATGTGGCATCATCAGTTACAAACCATCCAGAAGCTCCGAATCTACCTTTTTTACGTTCTACCCCATTAGCATCATATCCAACCTGAAAAGCTGGTCCATCAGGAGTAAGATTCGTCGTAAATGATGTAGACAGAGAATTGAATGTTCCACTGAAGTTGGGGTAATAATACCATTCAGAGGCATTTTCTTGATGACAGCCATGTGCGTGAGGGCTATTGTTGGGTGGTGTCTTTGTAAATCCCGAAAATGATACATCAAGATGATAGTCTTCATTATTATGACAATCTCTTACATCTCCAACAAGAGAGGCTGTCCCATCATCCATCTGAGTCCAGTTCAGACTTAGATTAGAATAATATCTTAACTGCCCTGAAGGAGTTCTTAGGTGAAAAACAAATTCATTATCACTGCATGGTGCCCATCCTCCTGCATTATTCGTACAGTCATCAGTCTCATATATTTGAGAAGATGCATTGACAATACAATTTTGAGAAATTAGGTCAAAAGAATTTAGAAAAGTAGTGGCAACTATTATATATATAGTCTTAATTATCAAGTTCTTAACTTTCATAGTTTGTGTTCAAAAGTTGAATACGAATAAGCCAAATGACTTATATAATTATCGCAGTAGTTTATAAATACTGAGGCGATTAACAAAACATTTTTGGGGTCACATTGCATTGGATCAATATCAAAGAATTCAAAATTTTCATCAAAACTGATTAATGCGAAACTGATATTGAATTAGCTTATTTTTTAATCTAATTCACAATAAAACTATGGAATGCGAATTTTGGTGGAAGTGATAGGTGTCATGTTTTCAATTTAAAATGGTTTTACAAAAGTATAGCACAAAATAAAAAAAAACGCCAAATATTTTTCTTTAAAAATCAGTTGTGCAATAAATTGGCAGTGATCGCAACCTTGCAAACCTTGATTTGCTGGTTTTAATCTAAATATGATGTTTACTAAATATTTTATATCCTATATTTAATGTCAGCAAAACCACCATGAAGACAATTATTCTAAATATCCTATTAATATTTACATTTCTACTTTCTCAACACCAGGTAAGCGCATTCTCCACGGATAGTCTTCTAAACATTTTCTCATCTGCTTCTCATGATACAATCAAAATAGATGTACTTGATCAATTAAGTAAGAATCAATTTGGCCCTAACCCTGATAAGGCAATAGAATATGCAGAACAAGCTGTAGACATATCAAATAAGATAAATGATAAGAAAAGACTAGGTTATGCTTTAAAAAATGTAGGGCTTGGGTATTACTTTAAGGCAGATTTTGTAGAAGTGCTTACTTATTGACAACAATCTCTTGAAGCCTTTAAGTCCATTGAAGATTCTAAAGGAATCAGCAACCTAGAGAGTAACATTGGCGCTGTGTTTTACAGCACAGGTGACAATGTCAAAGCGCTGGAACATTATCTAAGAGCCCTGAAAATATCAGAAGACTCAGGTGATGATCATAGAAAAGCAACTGTGCTTCAAAATATAGGAGCTGTATACGAGAATACTCGAGATTATGACAAAGCTGAAGATCATCTTATTCAGGCATTACAAATGTTTGAAAAACTCGAAAACAACCGAGGTCTAGCCACGACATCCTTGAATCTAGGAGAGATTTATTTTGAGCAAAAAAAAGATCAGACAAAGGCTAAATTGTATTTTGAACTAGCCAGAGAAAAATTAGCAATTGAAGATGATGCCTTACTTCCCAATGCTTTGATTTTTTTGGCCCAGATAGATTCAGAAAATAAAGATCATTCACAAGCTTTGAGAAAACTCAAGGAGGCATTTGCCATGGCTGAGCGTAAAGATGGAAAAGTAGCTATGTCTATAGCTAAAAGAGAATTAGGAAAAGTTTATGCCGATATTGGACTTGCAGATAAAAGTATAGAGAACTATCAAGAAGCGCTTCGGCTAAGCAAAGAAATTGGAGTCAATGATGATTTGCAGAAAACCATTGTAGGAATAATCGAGGCCTACAAAGGCAATAATGATTTTCTAAATGTTGCAAATTATCAAGATAGTTTGATTGCAATTAATCAAAAAATTTATGATTCAGAAAGTGACGACAATGTTCAAAATCTTCAATTATCCTTTGATATAGAAAAGAAGGAATCCGAGATAGCAATTCTAAATGTTCAAAATGAAATTCAAACACAACAGATTGCAAGAGCAACATTATTTAGAAATTTCTTGATTGCTGCTGCTGGCCTTTTATTAGTCATCATTGGTGGAGTTGTATATCAATATAGATTTGTAAAGAAGACAAATGAGATCATCACTCATGAAAGGAACAAATCTGATCAACTATTGCTCAATATTCTTCCGAAGGAGACAGCTGATGAGTTAAAAGAATATGGTATTGTTCAAGCTAAAAAATATGAAAATGCTACAGTCTTGTTCACCGACTTTGTAAATTTCACGGGTAAATCAGGAAATATAGAACCTGAGGACTTAGTAAAAAGCATAGGTTATTACTTCACCAATTTTGATGAAATCGTGGGGCGGCATAATATGGAAAAGATTAAAACAATTGGTGATGCATATATGTGTGTAGGAGGCATACCTAATAAAAATGAAACCAATGCTATGGATGCTCTTAAAGCAGCTGAAGCAATTCTCACATTCGTAGAAGAAACCCGCAAGAATCCACCTCCTGGCATCACACCATTCAAAATAAGAATAGGTATAAACAATGGACCTCTTGTAGCGGGTGTGGTAGGCACCAAAAAGTTTCAATATGATATATGGGGAGACACCGTAAATATCGCCTCAAGAATGGAGTCAAATTGCGAACCTAATCACATCAATGTATCTCAGAATGTGTTTGATGAACTAAAAAACAAAGTTGCCTTTAAAGATAGAGGAGAAGTAAAAGTCAAAAATAAAGGTAAGATGAAAATGTACTATCTTGATAAATTTAGCGTAAATTAAGGGGTAAGAGTCCTTTAGAAACCATATGAAAAACAAAACATTTCTAATAATCTGGCTGATTATGGGTGCAACACTCAATGCACTTCAGTCTCAAGATAGTCTTAAGCTACTACTTCAAACCGATATTCATGATACTACGAGAGTTGATGTTTTAGCGCAATTGTCAAGAGCTTACCTAGGAATCAACCTAGATACTTGTATTATTTATGCTGAAGAAGCTATAGCTCTAGCCGAGTGTGTAAATGATCCAGAGCGGAAAGCTTACATGCAGAAAAATGCCGGAATTGGATACTATTACAAAGGAGACTTTGTCAAGGTATTAGAATACTGGGAAGCCTCTTTAGCCACCTTTGAAGACATTAATCATCTTACAGGAATAAGCAATCTCCAAAGCAATATAGGATCTGTATACAATAGCACAGGAGATTATCCAAAGGCAATGGATTTTCATTTAAAAAGTCTAAGGATAGCTGAGAAAAACAATGATGATTTTAGACGAGCTACCGCACTTCAGAATATAGGAGCTGTCTACTCTAACATGGAAGAATATTCTAAATCTGAAGAATATTATAATCAGGCTTTAGAGTTATGTATTGCTATAGATTATGAGAATTGTATAGGCATAGTGACCATGAATTTGAGCGAGGTATATCGAATGGAAAGCAAGTTTGACAAAGCTGCAGAGCAGATAGATATGGCTAAGGAGCTATTTGAAAGATTAAAGAATCCTAGTCTTCCAGAAGCCATGATTGCTTCTGCTGACCTCAGTAATATGAGAGCAAAGGCCGCGTCATCAGCAGCAGAAGCCAAAAACAATTTTAACCAGGCAATAATAGAATCAAAAGAAGCTCTTAAACTTTCTAGAGCAAGTGATACGAAGCAGTTTATCCAACGAGCCCTTACAACCATGGGACATGGTTATATAGGTTTGAAGAATTATAGAGAAGCTATAAAGTCTTTAGAGGAATCCTTAGAAGTGGGAAAAGGACTAGGAGTAAGTGTAGACCTGCAAGAGGGCTATGACGGATTAAAAACAGCATATGCCAATTCTGGTCAATACAAGGAGGCCTTAGATGCTCAAGATAGTCTAATCGCTGTGAACAAAAAGCTTTATGATATCGATAAAAATGATAATATCTCAAACTTACAACTAGAGTTTGATATAGAAAAAAGGGATAATGAAATAGCCCTTCTTAATGCAGATAATGAAATTAAGACACAACAAATTGCAAGAGCTAACTTGATGCGTAATTTCTTTATAGCTGCTGCGGCTCTTTTACTACTGATTATTGGAGGCGTAGTTTATCAATATCAATATGTTACTAAAACCAATAAAATAATCACGCTAGAAAGGAACAAATCTGATGGACTTCTCAAAAACATCCTCCCTCCTGAAACTGCAGAAGAGTTAAAACAAAATGGAGTAGTCAAACCTAAAAAGATTGAATTCACAACAGTACTATTCACTGACTTTGTAGGTTTTACTCAGGTTTCATCACACCATTCACCGGAAACGATTGTTTCGTCAATAGATTATTATTTCAAAGAATTTGATCGTATTGTCACTAAAAACAATCTCGAAAAAATTAAAACCATAGGTGATGCTTACATGTGTGCAGGAGGCTTGCACACTGATGATCTGGATCACAGCCAGACCACAATGAATACTGTAATGGCTGCTCACGATATGATCCAATTCACTAAAAATACTGCTGAAAATCCACCTGAAGGGATAGTCCCTTTTCAAGTTAGAATAGGTATAGATAGTGGTCCAGTCGTAGCTGGGGTGGTAGGGCAGACTAAATTTCAATATGACATCTGGGGAGATACTGTGAATGTCGCTTCCAGAATGGAAACCAATAGTGAACCCAATCGGGTGAACGTATCTGAAAATGTGTTCGATATTCTAAAGTCTAAGAATGAATTTGTATATTGAGGGGAATTGGATGTGAAGAACAAAGGTAAGATGAAGATGTATTATTTGGGTGCGTTTAGTGAGAGTTAATTCGAATCAAGTTCTACGTATATAAGTCTATTGAAAAATTAAAATTATCTACATTTTAAAAGTATTTTTAATCCTCAATAGGGCGATCAAAGAAAAATGATAAGAAAGACAAAATAATCCTAAGATTAGATCACTTTAAACTCAAATTTGATAATCTTCCAATTTCTACATCAAATGATAAAATACCTATTTCCTTTATTTGCTTTCTGTTTGGCTTCTATAGGTTCAGCTCAAGACTATCCAGGATTTGGAACAGAAGTAAATCTGGATTTGACTGAATTAACATCAAAAGCAAAAAAAGCCACCGCTAAATCGGCAGTCCAAATTGATATTCCTATGCCATCTGGAGAACTTGAAACTGTTGATTTTTCAACTTACAAAATAAGCGAAGAACAACCATCAGATGTCTTTACATATTCTGGTAAAAGCTCTAAAAGCGGAGCGAATGTGAGGATGACAATCACTCCTTCTGCGCTGAATATAGTACTACAATACAAGAGTGGATATTATTTTATTGATCCATTGGACGCATCAACAGGCCGCTATCTTATGTATAATATAAATGATGGCCCACAGGGTAAATGTGGGACAACACAAGATGTATTTGAAATCAAGAAAATCACAGAAAGCATTAAAAAAAGTGTTGCTCCTTTCCCCGTTGGAACACAATTGAGGAAATATAGAATGGCGGCAGCGGCAACAGGTGAGATGACTGTGGCAATGACAAGTCAGACGTTAGCTAGAGATAAAATTGTAGCCATTATGGCAGCAGCTAACTTAATTTATAATTTGGAAGCATCTGTGCAGTTTGATTTGATTGCTAAAACCACGACTTCAATGAGTATTATTTTTACCAATGGAGCTACCGATCCATTTACTCCAGATCCTGTTTTTGCAAATGCAACAAATGCTCAAACTGGATTCAATACCATGAATGGAAATGCATCATTACTGTACAGCGAGTATGATATAGGTCATGTATTTCACATTAACAATGGAGGAGGAATCAGCGCTTCTGGTCAAGCTGGTCCACTTCCATGTAGTGATACTCAAAAAGCAAGAGCTTGGACCGAATTTACGGCAGGTGCTATCCCCGCTGGATTTGTTGGATTTGTAGCAGGACTATTTGTTCACGAAGTAGGCCATCAATTTCAAGCATGGCATACTTATAATGCGGATGGTGGCACTAATAATGGAGAGACTTTTTGTACAGGAGGATGGGATAATGCAACAGCTGTTGAACCTGGAAGTGGATCTACTCTTATGGGTTACGGTGGTAATTGCACAAATACGGGAGGGGGTAATAGCTATGTTTTAACTTCCCCAAATAATGAGCAATATTTTCATACTAAAAGCTTAGAACAAATATACAATACTGTAACTGCTAGTGGGTGTATAACATTGACTGCCACCGAGAATACACCACCCGTTGCTAATGCAGGTACTGATTTTGAAATCCCTAAAGGTACTCCATTTGCTCTTTTAGGGTCTGCCTCTGATGTGAATGGTGGCAATGCCCTGAGCTATGTATGGGATCAATATGACATAGCAACTGCTGCAGGAGATAGAGGAGCATTAGGAAGTGGAATTAATGGTTACGGAGGTTATCCTGCAGTAAACAGTGCTGCAAGTGCACCCTTATTTAGAAGTAGAATATCAACCACTACACCATTGAGATATTTTCCTGATATGCAGTATATTCTGGATGGTACTAATAACCCTGCTGATAATGTAGGTGAAGATTTACCACAAGTAGGTCGTAACATGTTATTTCGGTTTACGGTACGAGACAATGTGGCAACTGGTGGTGGAGTAGATAGTGATGAAGTGGAAGTAACAGTAGATGGCACAAAAGGCCCATTAGAAATTACAAGTCAAAATTCGACAACAACAGTTACAGCAGGAACCAATTTAAATATTACATGGAATGTAAACTCTACAAACAGCATTTCATCTACAGTTGATATCTCCTTATCTGTTGATGGTGGGGTAACATTTCCATTCATCATTTCATCAGGTACTTCTAATGACGGGAGTCATACCTATGCCGTGCCGGCATCCGCTATTAGTACATCTGAAGCAAGAATTAAAATAAGTTCGACACATCATCCGACTGCAGAATTTTTCGATATTAATAATTCAAATTTTACAATTTCTGGAGGATCCTGTCCTGCACAAGCTAGTTCACTTTGTCCAGTTGTAAATGTATCTGCAGATTCTGGTGACAATAGCCTAGATTTAGATGAGAATGATAGATTTATAGGTTCAGAGGTGATAACATCTATAGATCTAAATCTTAATTCTAATCAGGGAAATACACCACTTGATAATGGGTCAGGAGGGTGCGATGACCCCAATTTTTTAAGATTTCATAATTGGTTTGAAATTTCAGTCTCCAACACAGGTTCGTATACCTTTAACACAGAACAGAATACATTTTTGACAATATTTCAAACATCAAATTACATCTACAATAGCAGTAACCCATGTAGTGGAACTTTTATAGGTTCAACAGGTTCTCCCGCAGGAGGTGGATCCTATTATACTGGAAGTAATTTGACAGTTTCACTCACAGAATGTGTGGTCTACACCGCAGTGATTGGTCATTCGAGTTATTCTGGATTTACAACTACAATGTCAGGTCCAGGTGATGTTATTGAAACAGGCTCTCAAGCAGGGGGAACATCGTATACATATATTGCTGTTGATCAGAGCAACTCAATTATTGATAAAGTATCAAGTACTGCAGATTTTAAATCTCTTGGTACTGGATCCTACAATGTCTACGGAGTATCATATGAATCATCAATTAATACAGCCTTATGGTCAGGTATGTCCGAATCCAATGTTTTTCCATTTAGTACATGTGCTTTTAAATCATCTAATTATCATTCACTTACCGTAACTGGACCTCCATGCAGTATTACCGGACTTTCAGCTTCAGTAGCGGTATGCAGTGGTGACAATGCTACTTTCAACATGACATTCACTCCAGCCAATGGATCAGGCACCTACGAAGTAGTAAATGCTGCAAACACAGTTGTAGGAAGTGGATCAAGTTCACCAATAGCAGTAACTGTATCTGGTCCAACCAGTGCGGGAAACCAAAATTTCAGAGTAAGAGATGCAGCAGAAAATAGTTGTATAAGTTCAGCAATTGCTGTTAATCTCCCACAATGCCCGCCACCATGTAGCATAACAGGTGTAACTGCTGGTTCGGCAGCATGTAGTGGACAAGATGCATCTTTTAGCATTACTGCATTTACGCCCTCTAATGGATCAGGAACGTATGAAGTGGTTAATGCTAGTAATCAGGTAGTTGGCAGTGGTATCGCCGCAGCAATTGCTTGTACTGAATTAGGACCGACCAGTTCTGGCAATCAAGACTTTAGAGTAAGAGATGCCTCTGATAATACATGTATAAGCAGTGCAGTCACTGTTACAATACCTACATGCATTCTACCATGCACTGAGTCCCCAGGTTCTAATATTAGTGGCAATGTTACTTCTGATTCTTTATGGAGTAAAACCTATCTTACTTCCAATGCTGATGTGAGTAGTGGTAATGTTAAATTTCAAGCTCCAGATTCAGTTGTTTTACAAGCTAATTTTCAAGTAAGTACTTCTGGAGTTTTTGAGGTGCAAATTGGAGATTGTGAGGAGATACCAGAATGATTAAGCTAAGTCTAATAGCCAATGATAGAAGAAAACAATATTTCAAAATATATCAATGATGAGTTGGATCATAATGAGGTAAAAGAATTTGAGAAGAAGATGAATTGTGACCCAATGTTAGCAACAAAGGTAGAATCACTCCTGAACTTAAAAAGTAAGAGAGAAAAATCAACAAATAGTGTGCATAAAAAAGATGCTCTTGAAGTATTACCAGAACAATTCCTAAAAGGTATTTCTCAAACTGACTTTGGTGAAAAGAAAACTATAAGAATGGTTTCTGCTATCTTTTTAATCATAATAACAGCACTCATATTTTTAGGCTATCTACTTAAAACTTGAGATCTCTTTTGTAAAGAAGGGACTAGTCTTAATGGAAAATTATGTTCAACCAATCTGTTTATTGGATTTACGTTTTCTTTTTGCCTTAATTTCTCCTCATACAGTTCAAATAATTTATCAAAATGATCCTCAACTGAATTGATCGGCAATGGACTTTGATTACCTGAAGAATTCCACTTGATTCTCTGTAGAGATTCCTTTATTGCAACAGCACATTCTTTCACTTTTCCTGGCTCATAAAGTATTCCAAATTTATCTCCCACTAAATCCGCAGCTCCGCCCACTGAAGGCGCTACAACTGGTAATCCGGAACATATGGCCTCGGCTACACCCAAGCCAAATGTCTCTGCGGCTGATCCATGAATCATCAGATCAGCACTAGCATATGCTATTGCCAGTTCTTCACGATTTTGAGTAAATCCTGCCAAATGAATGTGTTCAGAATCCGATGCATATTTTCTATCTTTTCGGGATAATATTCCTTCTCCAAATACCATCAAGCCAACTGGTTGCTCTTTGTTCACTTCATTTGCTGCTTCAAACAAAGTTCTAAGACGCTTTTCGGGATGAAATCTGCTAGCAATCAAAAGAAGTGCTGCATCTTTATCTTGATTACATAATTCCAACAAATTCTTTCGAACGTCTTTACTTCTTTTCTCTTTTGAAAACAATGACTTGTCAATACCGAATGGAACGGCCAAGGGATCCTTAACCTCAAATTTTTGCAATCTCTTAGCCAACCATTCTCCAGAAACTATTGTATGGTCATATCCTCTGGAAATAGAACGGATATAGTGCCACATTGGAAAAAGAAGTCTATCTATTTTATTTCGACTGATATATCTATCTAAAAATGTATGCGCATATGCTGCGATAGCATCTTGATGAAAAATAAAGAGTTTTAGAGCATCTCCTTTCCACCTTTTCACCATTCTTCCTCCAGCCCAAATAGAACTGCCCTCTACTATGTCTGGTTGTTCTTTATCCAATACTTCATAGATAGCTTTTGCATTTCTAAAAACTCCATACCTCTTATCGACCATAAGTGGAGGATTCTTCTGCCATATGACTCGGCCTCCATGCTTTTCTTCTACTTTGTTCTCATTTCCAGGAGCTATGATTATCATCTCATGTCCCAGTCTAGCAGCATTTTTAAGTTTTTCATTTATATAAGTTTTTACTCCTCCTCCATTTTCCGAATAATGCTCTGCTACGTCTATAATTTTCATAATCAAATATTTACATATTAAAATAATTCATCATGTTTTAAATGAATACTCATTAACTATTAGGTCCTGCTCATCTTTTGACAAAAAGAAATAATAAGTGAGGACCCCGAGTAGCAACCAAAACATTTGTCTTGCTCTACGCAGTATGGATACAGAAATCCATACACTCACTGATGATATTCCTACGATTGTCAGCATCAGCTTGTTTGTATATTCTTCTACACCCAATTGTCCAGGTATGAATGCAGCAAAACTCTTAAAGAAAAGTGAGCCTTGATCAATAAGTAAGGCCTCCAAATAAGTTACTTCTGCACCTATGAAATAGCATATTAACCAAATCTCAATAGCACCTATTAAAAAATTTATCACAGCCCATAAGATGGACATACTCAATCTTTCTTTTTGATTTTTATAATAAAATCTAATTGTAGATCTTACTTCTTGGATGCGATCTCCTATACCTCTTCTTTGGAAAAATTTGGATTGAAAAAATCTATTTGACGCGTAAACAATTAAGGCAGATACCATTATAAATGACAAAGCAATTATCATGGATTTGACTAATAGAGAAAGTTCATTTTGACAATAGAATAAATAGATAAATGCTGCGACTAAATACACTACAACTTGAATGTATATCATAACCATTCGGGCTACCACTAACGAAGAAATTCCCACTTTGTAATCTATCCCTCTTTTCTCGAGTTGGTAAGCCTTAAAGGCATCGCCACCAACAAAATTTGCAGGATTAATCAAACCAATATGCTCACCAACATATCGAATCAAGAAAAGGTCTTTGAATGATATATCTAAAGATTGAGGAAGCGTACTCTTCCAAGACAATGTCCCAAATATCTGAGCTAAAAAAGTTACAAATATGAGATAGAAGAAATTAAGGCCTACCTGATTTAGATTAACGCCAATCCCCTGAATATCCGAGTTATATATAAACATTGCGAAGCTGGCAAGAATCACAACTACTATAATCCACTTTCCATATTTGACAATCATCCTATGAAGCTACAGAAAATTGCAAATCAGATGAGACCGTAAAAAGAAAAGAAGAATCCAAATCATTGCTATTCGATTTTCTCTTCTTAGCATTTTTGAATATACTTTCTTCAATTATTCCTTCAAAATCATCAAATAGGTCTTCAACTAAATTGCTCCATGTCAAGTTTTGCATATCCTTTATTCCTTGTTTTTGCATTCTCAGCCTAAACTCAGGATGGTTTTCTAAGAGTCTAATTTTTCTTAAATAGTCCTTAGCTTCATTAGGCTTGCAAATGAAGCCATTGATTCCTTCCTTGATAAAACTCTTTGGACCACCTCCATCAGCAACTATGCAAGGAATACCACTCACCATTGCTTCTGCAACAACATTCCCATAGGTCTCAGTGATTGAGGCGAATAAAAAATAATCACAGGATGAATACAGTTTAGCCAGTTTTTCATGGCTTACATGACCCAAAAAGATGGCTTCCGGCATCAATTGTTCTAGCTCCACTCTTGCCACTCCATCACCTGCTATAATCATATTATATTTTAATTCCTTTTTATTGATAAGTTCTTGAATATCAACTAATACCTGAAGGTTCTTTTCCCATACAAGTCGACTTGCAAAAAAAATATTTGTTTTCTCATTTTTAACTAGATTTTTAATGAATGGCTCATCTTTCTTGGAGGGATTGAACAATTGGGTATTAATCCCTCTGCGCCAAATTTTCATATTATGCGTAGCAAATCCTCTCTCTTCTAATTCTTCCTTCATAGTCTCAGTTGGAACAAACACTTTTGAGCATCTGTTGTAAAAGGATTTATTATGCTGAATCAATGCTTTTTCAAAAGCTGAAGTAATCAAAGGAGTATTATGAGTGTAATATTTGATATAAGAAATAAAATGAGTGTGATATATTGTTGTGACAGGAATGTTTCTTTTGAGGCCATATTTCAATGCAAAATAACCCAATGGAGCAGGTGTAGAAACGTGGATTAAATCAGGATTGTATTCATCAAGCCTTTGTGCAATAGTAGGCCCCATTCCTACCATGGATGCCATTTTATAAGTTTTATTAAATGGTATAGTCAGTGTCGGAATATGAAAGACTTCAAATCCTATATCTTCTTTTGGAGGTACGCCGCAAAAGAAAATAAATTCAAATTTCGTTCTATCTATCCTGTCAATGATCTCAAACATAGTGCGCGTAGCACCGTCAAAGTCACGTATCAAAATCTCAGCAAAAAAGGCAATTTTCTTCTTTCTCATGATTGTGGTTTAAGACCTTATGCAGAAATATATTTCAACTATTCAAGCCTGACTTGTCGCATATGTGTTTTCACATTCAAAGCAAACTTTATACTTTGAAAACGATTATTTGCCCATTCATTAAGAATGGTTCAATGCATTTGAGATATTTTTAACGGAAGTGTGAAGGAAATGGTAATAGAAGTATTAAAATACTAAATTGTGATTTCACCTACTTATTATTCGGAATATGAAGATCTATACCAAAAAAGGAGACAAAGGAGAAACTTCCCTTTTCGGTGGAAGCCGTCTATCAAAAGCACATATCAGAATAGATTCATATGGTAATGTGGATGAACTCAATTCCTACATTGGCCTAATTAGAGATCTTATCACAGTAAAAGAGATAAAAGTAGAACTTACTGATATTCAGCGGGTATTATTCACCTTAGGTTCCCATCTAGCAGCAGATCCAAATAAAGAGAACTTATGGCTCCCAAATCTTGAGAAAGGGATGATAAATAGTTTGGAACAATCCATTGACCGTATGCAATTGGAACTTCCAGATTTGACTCATTTCATCTTACCTGGTGGGCATCCTACGATTTCTCACTGCCATATTGCCAGATGCATATGTAGAAGAGCAGAGCGAAGTGTAGTACATCTATCGGAATTAGAAACAGTAGCGGACATCTTAATGCAATACCTTAATAGGCTCTCAGATTATCTTTTTGTATTAAGTAGATATATAGGTCAAAATGAAAAAATCAACGAGATAAAATGGGAAAGTGGCAGATAAATGAGTTATTCTGAAACATGCCTGACTATTAAGGCATTAGACTCATTTACCCCACTATTTTTCCTATTTTTATCTAGAATTGTAACAACCAACTAAGGAATATGAGAAACTTACTCATCGCACTATTGCTGCTGTTGTGGGCATTACTGGGATTTAAGATGTGTAGTGATTATAATAAATGCTGTGCTGAAAACTTAGCTATTACCGCCCAGGTTGAATCAAAAACAACCTCTCCTATTGTGACTCCGCCAATATTGGAATGTAATGGTATCATTTGTTTTGAAAAAAATAAATGTGAAGCCCACTTCTGTGATCAATGGGGCATCTTTAGAGATTCCATCATAACACTTATTGGTAGAGATCAAAAATTAGTAATCACTGGATATGCAAGACAAAATGAAAGCGACTATGCATCACTTGGGTTATGCAGAGCCAATGCTGTAAAAAATGGTTTTGGAGATTTAATGGACGATATAAATATAGAGACTGCAGGCAAAGTAAGAGTAGGTGCCTCATCAGGAGGAAATACAATGTGCGATCGTATATCTTTCGATATAATAGGTGCCTCTGAGAAAGTTCGCAGCAGCACTTTAATCTACTTCCCATCCAATAGTACTAACAAACTTGCCGATACTAGTGTAGAAACTTATTTAGACCAAGTTGCAGGGCGAGTAAAAAGAACTGGAAAAAGAGTCAAATTAATTGGTCATACTGATGATGTTGGAAATACAGCAGCAAATATGGACTTAGGAAAGAGAAGGGCAAACATGATAAAAGACTATCTCATTTCTGAAGGTGTTGCTGCCTCAAAAATAGTAGCGGATTCTCAGGGAGAATCACTTCCTATTGCATCGAATAACACATTAGAAGGAAGAGGAAAAAACAGAAGAACAGAGCTTCAAATAATCGATTAACTCTTTTCAATTTATTAGAAATTATAAACCAAGAAATATGTTAATGTTCATTGATTTTTGCACTAGTCACTGGTTACTGCCTTGGCTTTTACCATGTCTATTAGGAATCGGAATGGGCTACCTTCTCGGGCTTGGAAGTGGCAAAAAAGAAACTATAATTGAAGAAAAAATAGTCTACAAAGACAAAATTGTATACCAAGACAAAATCATTTATAAAGATGCCCCTGTTAAAGCAGGTTTGGCAACGACAGGAACTTCACATACTAAAGCTAAGGCACAAATTCCGAAAGAATCACCGGCCACGTCTGCCAAAAAAGCTGATAAAGAAGATGATTATCTGGCATGTAAAGAATATGAAGGAAGAGAAATTAGTGATAAGGAAAATAATGTCGCCCTTTTTAAACATGATATGGACCAGCAATTTTATTTCGGATTATACAATGATGACAACAGCGTAAAACTTAGAAGTGAAGGGTTTAAAAGAGCACAAGAAAGAGATCAAGAACTTTCAGGAGTTCTTAAATTCCACGACAATGACTCTATGTATAAAATTCTGACCAAAGGAAAATATTCCATGCGAGTACTTTATGATAATAAAGGTCGAGAAGTAGGAAGGAGTTGTCTTATTACGAATAAAACAAAAACAGGAGTCAAAGACACTCCAAAAGCAGCTACAACAAATGAGAAAGCTAATCTTTTTAGCAGTACTGAAGGAAGCATTAAAAAACCAAGTATTTACTCAAAACTCAAAACTGATAACCTCCAAATCGTAGAAGGAATAGGCCCAAAGATGGACGAAGTCATGAAAAAGCATGGTGTAAATTCGTGGAAAAAATTATCAGCTGAGACTCCAGAAGGATTAAGAACTATTTTGGATAAAGAAAACTCTACACGATATAGAATCATAGATCCTACCACTTGGCCTGAACAAGCAAGACTCGCCTCTGAAGATGATTGGGATGGATTAGTTAAATATCAAAAACGATTAGATACAGGACGTGTAGATGTCGGGGATGGAGCTTCAGATGCTAAAGTAGAAAAACTACTTATCAAAATGGGATTGCTCAAAAAATGGAAACAAGATGATCTCAAAGCTATTGAAGGAATCGGACCCAAAATAGAAGGCTTACTCAAGGAAGCTGGTATTATAACATGGTCAACTATGAGCAAAACGTCCGTCGCAGATATCCAAAAAATTCTAGATAAAGCAGGCACTAGATATAAATTAGCAGATCCAGGATCATGGCCTAAACAAGCTGAATTCGCTGCTGCTGGCAGATGGGATGACCTGCAAGAGTACCAAGAATTTTTAGTGGGGGGAAAATAGATAATTGAACCGATCTTGATTAGAACGGTTTCATTAGTTTACATACGTTTAAAACTTTTACAAGGTGGCGCTATTTTCACCTGACATATTCTATGTGCATTTTCCTACACTTTGGAGAATTTATTCTTTAAACTGTCTCAGAAAGCCAACCCTTAGGTTAGTTGTATTTACTAATATTATTCTAATAGCTTCTATTCTTCTTATTTGTGTTAATATCTTTTTTAGAATACTCGACGAAATATTCTTCAGAGGGTATCGAAAAACCGATCTGAATAAGGCAATATTCTTAATAGCCAATCCAAGAAGTGGTACGACTCTTCTATTAAATATACTCTCATGTCATTCGAAAAAGATAAAAACTCTCAAACTATACCATACTCTATTCCCATCAGTAACATTCATCAAAATGGTGAATTTAATTTCAAGAATTGACAAATTAATTGGAGCTCCGTTAAAAGGATTTTTTAAACTTATAAGCTCAAAAGGGTTTAAAGGATGGGATGGTATTCACGCGACAGGGCTTAACAAAAATGAAGAAGATGAAGGCCTTTGGTATCTATCCTTCTTAACTCCTGCTGTGGCACTATTCACGCCTTACACATCAGAATTTTCTTATTTGAACGTTTATGACAATTTGGATAAACCTACAATCTCTAAGAGCATGAAATTTTATGTGAGCTCGTTAAGAAGGATTTATTATGCCCTTGGAAATGATGGGACTTTCTTAATAAAGAGCGTGATGTCCTCAGGCAGAGTCCAATCTATAAAGCAAAATTTTCCTGAATCACAATTAATTCATGTAAAAAGATCAATACATAAGACATTACCTTCATATATTAGCATGTTTTCAAAAACATGGAATCTAATATCACCTGAAATAGAACCTAAAGAATATAAAGCCCTTGGCCAAACAGCAATAGATTTTTTCATCCATACTTCTAAACACATAAACAATACTAACGCACATATAGTTGATTACGAAGATTTGATTAAAGACCCCTTAAGTACAGCCATAAAGCTTCTAGATGATTTAAAGATCCATATTGAAAAAGAAGATATCCAAAATTTGAAACAAGAGATTAAACAAGCTGCAAAATTCAAAAGCAGGAATAAGTATAGTCTTAATGCCTTTGGGTGGATAGAAGATGAAATAGAAGAATTAATCAAAGACTAGGTCAAATGTGATAATCTATATCAGATTCTCAATAATCCATACTTGATTATTCAAAAGATCTATCCAGAATTTTCACTTCGGTTAGGATTTAACAATGAAAGGCCTAATCCAAAATTATATATGGTAATCTTTAAAATATAGATCAGTCATAAACTGATCCATTTCAAAACTGCTTAACTATAGCTATTTACCATAGCTTGCTAAAAGACTATCATATATATAATCAATAATTGACTACCTTTATATTATAAATATTTCAATATGTTTTCTACTTCTAAGCTGGTTCCGCATCTCATTGCACTTTTGACAATAATTCTCGTAAATGTCATTTATTTTTTTCCCCAGATTCAGGGTAAAAAAATAGAGCAAATTGACATAGTTTCGAGTGGTCAGGCCACTACTGCTTTGGCCAAATATCAAAAGGATAATGACAGAACCTACCTCTGGAATCCAGCACAATTTGGTGGCATGCCAGTATTGGCGGGGGCTCCAAGCAAAAGCAACCTCATATTTCATGGGTATAAGGTTTTGAGAGCTGGGTTTGGAGAACCTATTGGAATGTTCATAGCGGGATCGCTACTGGCCTATCTAATGCTCATTCTTCTCGGAGTAAATCCATGGTTGAGCATGTTTTTCTCCTTAGCAATGATACTCACCACAAGCAATGTAATCTTATGGGAAGCAGGACATAATTCTAAAATCAGAACATTAATATTCACACCATTACTTATTGGGGGAATACTCAGCATATTCGAGAATAAAAAATATGCTCTTGGTTTTATTCTTACAGCATTAGGATTTGCATTTAGCTTTTTTACTAGGCATCCACAAATGACTTACTACATTTTATTGGTCTTCATGATTTATGGTTTTGTCGTCCTTTATCAAACTATTAAATCTAAAGATTGGAGTCATTTCGTTAAGGGAACTTTGATTGTAATCGCCGCGGTACTTCTTGGGGGATCGACATCGACTACTAAGCTGTGGTCATTATACGACTACTCCAAAGTGACGATGAGAGGTGAATCAATTTTGAAATCAAGTGGAGCAGCAAATACTGCTTCAAGTTCAGAAGTGGATGGATTAGCTTGGGATTATGCTATGCAGTGGAGTAATGATACAAAAGATCTGATGGCGACTTATATTCCTGGTTTCGTAGGAGGAGGCAGTGGAGAGAAAGTATCTACTAAATCAGACTCTTTTAAAAAATATAATTTCAAGAAAGCACCTCTCTATTGGGGGAATCTACCTTTTACTGTGGGGCCGATGTATCTGGGTGCATCTTTACTTTTTCTCTTTGTATTTGCGCTATTCGTTGTCAGAGGAAATATTAAGTGGTGGCTAGGTCTTGGAGCCGTCTGGATGGCTATTTTATCAATGGGTAGAAATGCCGAACTCATCAATAAATTCATTTTTGAAGTATTCCCTTTTTATTCTAAATTTCGAGCCCCACAAAGTGTATTAAATATTGCTCCGTTCTTCATAGTTACATTGAGTGCAATTGGGCTTAATCAATTTTTCAAAACAAAATTCAATTCTAAAAAATATAAAGAGAAAAACCAGAAAAGGTATACCAAACCACTACTTTATGCATATGCAATATGCGGAGGGCTTGCATTAATTGTTGCACTCATTGGACCTTCATTGTTTGACTTTTCTGCTCCAGTAGATGCGAGATATACCCAACAAGGTGTTGATGTATCAGCATTTTTAAATGATAGAAAATCACTGATGAGAGGTGATGCTTTCAGAACATTTGCAATTGTATCACTCATAGCTGGATTGATGTATGGATTTATCAAATTAAAAGTCAATAAATCCTTGGCAATTGGGATAATAGGCCTGATTACCATATTCGATATAGTAGGAGTAGATTGGAGATATTTAGCTCACGACAAGTACATCAATGGAACTCAATACAATCAGAATTTTACAGAAAGAGCCGTAGATCAACAAATTAAAAACCAAGAACCTCGGCGTGAAATGTATCGAGTACATGATTTGACCATTGATACCTATAATTCTTCAGAAGCCTCAAATGCTCACAACACCATAGGTGGTTATGATCCTGCTAAAATGCAACGTATTGAAGATCTTAAACTTCGGCATATCACAAGAAACAATATGCAAGTGCTGAACATGTTGAATACGAAGTACTTCATCACTCCAAGCCAAAACAATCAGCGCGTTGTTCAGCTTAATCAAGGGGCATTAGGTCCAGCATGGTTCATAAGTAACATTCAACAAGTGAATACACCTAATGAAGAAATTGATGCTTTAAATTCGGTAAATACTGCTAATACTGCTGTAGTACTTTCCTCCGAATTTGGAAATTATGTATCTGGATTAGCTCCTGGTATAGATTCGAGTGCTTCTATTACTATATCAGCGTATGAGCCAGATAAAATCACCTACAAAAGTCAAAGCAATAAAGAAATGCTTTCAGTTTTCTCTGAGATGTGGTA
>DKPS01000126.1:1365-2778 GCA_002471345.1 Saprospiraceae bacterium UBA7328 | reverse complement strand
AACTATGCCTTGAGGGCTATGCGAGTCCCTGCAGGTAATCATGAAATAGTCTTTGAGTTCAGACCAAGATCCTATTATATGGGTGAAAAGATATCCCTAGCTGGATCATTAATTATGATTATTTGCATTCTTGGATATTTATTCCTGACGTATAGAGAAAATAGTAAGGAGACAGCATAGGCATTAAAATCTAAGAAAACCGTATTTAATTATACAGTATATGGCTCTAAAGCCATCTTTCCAATTGATCTTTTTGCCTTCGGCATAGGTTCTTCCATAATAAGATATACCTACCTCATATATTTTTATGTCAGATACACGTGCTAATTTTGCAGTGACCTCTGGCTCAAAACCAAAACGCTTTTCTCTAAAATCAATATTCTGTAAAATGTCTCTTCTAATAAGTTTATAGCACGTTTCCATATCCGTAAGATTTAGATTGGTCGCCATATTCGAGAAGAATGTTAGAAACTTATTTCCCAATGAATGCCAGAAAAATAAGATACGGTGAGGGTTTCCACCAATAAATCGAGATCCATATACTACGTCAGCATTGTCTTTTATTACAGGCAAAAATAATTTATCTATTTCAGTGGGATCATATTCGAGGTCAGCATCCTGTACAATGATATAGTCTCCTTTCGCATTTACAATTCCTGTATGCAAAGCGGCACCTTTTCCTTGATTGAATTCATGTTCTAGATAAAGAATATGAAGGTTTGGATGACTTTTAATACCCTCAATGATTACTTTCCTAGAATTATCAGTTGACCCATCATTGATAATCACAACTTCTTTCAAATTCCACAAATTTGAATTGATTGCATCGATTCTTTTGAGAATTTTTTCTATTGTATTCTCTTCATTATATACTGGTATTAAAACTGACAAAGACTTCATTCACCAATAAATCTATAGTTCTGATAAGTTGCTAATCGTTAAATTCACTATCTTTATATTAAAATAAATTACAATATATAAAAGAGTCATTAACAATTCAGACAAAATGAAAGATGATTTATATCATGTCCGACTCTATCAAAATACAAGCTGTTAAATTCATTATAAACCTAAGTTGATTCAAGAATCATAAAAGAAAGAATTGAAAAAAAAAAGCGCCTTCTCAATTTATAAAGACCAAAAACTACTAGTTGGGTTAGTAGCCATAATTTTTATCTATTCATTCATAGTTCGATTTGGTCCAATTTCTACATTTTTACCATTTTATTCTCTTGATGAAAATGAACTTACAGAGTTTGCTCTTGCATTATTTGGACCAGACAAAGATCCGCATTGGTACAAGTACGGCCCACTTTACTGGTATATTCTTAAGTTTATTTATTCCATACAAATCTTCATTGGTGGAGTAAGTACAGATGAATTTGTTCAGAACTATTTTATTTCACCTTCTAA
>DKPS01000126.1:0-966 GCA_002471345.1 Saprospiraceae bacterium UBA7328 | reverse complement strand
TCATTTTAATAAGAAATCAGCTGTGATTACACTATGTATCGCTTTGATTCCTATAGGTGATTCCCTTACAGCCTTTCTTCCAAGGATTGATACTTTATTAGCCTTGAATGTCCTATGCTGCTTATACTTTTCACTGTTTGTGCTTGATAAAAAAAGAATCAATTCCTGGATCTATTTTATTCTAATGGGGGCATTCTTTGCATTTTCAGTATCATCTAAGCCTATACCAAGTCTTCTGTTACTTCCATCTCTAGCATTGGTTTTCTATTTTAGAAATTTTGATAACAAATGGACAATCAAAAGTAATATAGCACCTATAATTCGTGTTTTCGCCGAAAAAGGACTATACATTTTCCTTTGTGCATTTTTTATTGGCCTCTTTATATCTAATCCTTATGCCTTTAAATCTTTCGATTTATTTTGGGCAGAGCAAGTAGCAGCAGTACAAGAGGAAGGGCAAAGAAATTTCGAAAGTGGATTAAATATTTTTAGATTTTCTTCTTCTTTTGGTTTTCCCTTACTTCTCACATCTGTCTGTGTTACATTTTTTGCTCTTTACGATGGAATAAAACGAAAAAAATATGCTTTAACAATTTTAGCAAGTTATACATTTGTTTTCTGGCTTTCCTTCTCTTTTGGTGCTGCAAGGAACTATTTCTATGTTCCAGTAATACCACCCTTAGCAATATTAAGTGGATATTATATCAGAAGAATTGTCTATCAACTCAAACAAAATCACAAAATTCCAAAGTCATTAAGTATTAATATGGCATGTGGAATTCTACTTCTTATTTTATGTATATCTCCTATCTATAATACTGCAAAGTCAAGGATCCCACTAGTGGGAATCGATCAAGTGGCTACGCACACACAATCTGCTTCTCAAAATTGGATAGAATCAAATATTCCAGAGAATTCTAGAATTCTTTATTATGGCTATTACACTTCTCTTCCAAAACTTATAGA
>DKPS01000109.1 GCA_002471345.1 Saprospiraceae bacterium UBA7328 | reverse complement strand
GTGAAGTAGTTGCTTATTGTTTTTATCCTGTTAGAGAAGAGAAGAAACTGGTGCTGGTTCATACTGCCAATATAAGAAGAAGATGTAGAAAGAGAATAACCAAAAATCTTATTACTTTAGATTTGAAATACTATCAAAACAAGTCAAAGAATGAAGAATCTATTATTACTTATTTTACTTTCTACTCTTATCTCAGTAAATATCTCTGGACAATGTGAATTTCATGAAGGTTTATCTTTGGAAACTGCATTAATTTATCCATTGCCTTTTGGTGTTATTTCAGAGGAAGAAGGAGGATTAGGCATTAATAAACAAGCTGTTGTAGGTAGTCCATTCGATTTCAAGTGGACCATGATTTGGCCGGATACTTTTAATAATCCTTTGAGTGGAATTGCCTATGCAGATACAATTCAATTTTTTCTAGATAGAACAATATGGGTGCTCGAAGGAGATACTGTCTCCATTCCCGAGGGATTAAGTTTTAATATTACTCCTGAAAATGGTACTGCACTTCCGGATTCTGTGCAACCCGTAGCTTGCATTTTATTAAATGGTACTCCTTCAGAGAATGTTACTCCAGGAGATTATTTTATGACATTTGCAGTAAGAACTTGTTTAACTGCACCAGACGTAATGTTCGATGGTTGTACAGATGCTTTTATTCCTGGAATTATAGCGGGTTTTCCGGGTGAGTATAAATTGACCATAAAGCCTACAGGAACGACTTCTGTGAAAGAAACATTAAATAATGATGTTCAGCTTCGAGTAGCGCCAAATCCATTTTCTCAAGAAACATTAATCCAATTTAATGCTGAGAATTTATCGAATGATTATTCATTTGAAGTTTTTGACCTCAATGGTTCTTTGATTCAATCAAAGAAACTAAACTTAAAGTCCAATCAACAAAGGATAAAGTTTGATGCTTCTGATTTGTCTAGTGGGGTTTATGTATTTCAAATAAAAGGAAAAGAAGGAATTATTACTGATCGGCTAGTAGTCCAGCGATAAGTAGATTTATTTTTCTTTTAAGGTGTCATATAGAGCTAATCCAGAAAAGTAAATGAGCACACTATAAGCACTAATTACAATACCCAAAGGTTTCTGCGGGTAGTAGTATAATGCGCCTAGTATAGTAAATACGAATGCGCAAAAAGCAAATAAAGAAGGAATTTTTAATCTGTGGTTTTGACTTGGATAAGCCATTTTGATTGGTATGAAGTGTAGAGCCGCTATTAAGGCAGTGATCCAAATGTAATGGATTGAATTATAGTCAGTTATGAAGATGTAGTAGAACAAAACCATATTCCATAATACCGGGAATCCAATGAAGTATTTATCAGCAGTTACCATTTCTGCTCTGCCATAATATAAAGCAGAAACAAGAACAATAACTAAAGACAATGTAAGTAACCAAGGATCAGGGACTAATGCCAATTCGTAAAACATATATGCCGGGATAAATGCATAATTCACAAAATCGACTACATAGTCTATATTTTTGCCTTGTATAAAAGGTAAGTTTTCTTCTACATTGAACAATCGGGCAAAGAATCCATCAACTCCGTCAATGACTAAGGCAAGGACAAGCCAAAACATGGCCATTTTCCAGTCATGATTTTTTGTGGCGAGCAAGGCTAAAAATCCTACAACTATGCCTGAAGCAGTAAAAACATGAACCAACCAAGCCATAATAATAGAAGACGTTCTTGTACTTTTAGTCAAAATGTTTTGTCGTTTATAGAAAGCTAAGGAATCAAAGATGTCAAAATAATCTATTTTGCACTTCCTGAGTTGAGAATTCGATGAGATTAGATAAAAGTACTATTCAAAGTATTATCATAATGACCATTCTGCTGTCATTATCAACTATTTATATTTTTTATTTTACCGCATCTGATGTCTCATGGACGAGTCTACTAATAGTTGGATTTTTCTACATCGGAATTGTTGGTTTTGGTATTTACGCCTCAGCAAGGAAATCTGAGGAAGATGTAAATGAAGTATTATTAGCAGGTCGAAAGATTCCTCTTTTTATGGCCATTTTCACTATGAGTGCCACGTGGATAGGAGGAGGGTTTATCAATGGAACAGCAGAGAATACTTATAATACTGGATTTGGGTTGATTTGGGTACAGGCTCCATGGGGTTATGCACTCAGTTTGATTGTAGGTGGACTATTTTTTGCGCGAAAAATGAGAGATGAAGGATATAAAACGATGTTGGATCCTTTAGAACAAAAATTTGGTAAAAGAATGGCTTCAGTTTTGTTCCTTCCTGCCCTCAGTGGAGAGATATTTTGGTCTGCAGCAATCCTCACTGCCCTAGGTACTACTTTCGGAATCATTCTCGGGATTAACTTACAAGCAGCTATTGTGATTTCAGCTTTAATTGCAATTGCTTATACTGCCATTGGTGGATTATGGGCTGTTGCAATAACCGACATGCTTCAGCTGAGTTTGCTTTTTATTGGACTTCTTTTAGTATTGCCTTTTGCTGTTAGTCATTTAGGTGGATTTTCTGACACTTGGATCCTTTATCAAGAAAAAATGGGTGCATTGGCAACTCTTCTTCCCTCAAAAGGAGCTCTAGGTGAATACTACTGGCAGTGGTGGGACTATGCTCTCTTGCTTATTTTTGGGGGTGTACCTTGGCAAGTATATTTTCAAAGGGTGCTTTCAGCAAAAGATGCTGATACGGCAGTACGACTTTCTTTTTTTGCGGCCTTTATTTGCATTTTGGCTGCTATTCCTGCCTCTATGATAGGAATGATTGGAGCCGTTACAGATTGGGCCGCAATGGGTCTGCCGGCTCCTGAAACTTCAGCAAGTGTTCTTCCTCATGTAATGAGGTATCTGACTCCTTCTATAATTGGAGCAATAGGGTTAGGTGCTATAGCGGCAGCAGTTATGTCTTCTGTTGATTCTTCTATTCTTTCAGCAGCATCTATGTCCACCTGGAATGTTTATCGACCATTAGTAAAACCGAATATAACACCAACTAACCTAGCGAAAGTCCTAAAGAGATGTATTTGGATAATTGGAATAGCGGCAACAATTTTAGCACTGAACATTGAAAGTGTATATGAGTTATGGTTTTTATGTAGTGACTTTGTGTACTGCCTACTTTTCCCTCCTTTAGTGTGTGCTCTTTTTGATAAAAAATCTAACGTATATGGTGCTGCTTTTGGTTTTGTTGTAGCTGCTACTCTTCGTTTTGGAGGTGGAGATGTGACTTTAGGAATTCCAGCCTTTATCAATTATCCAATGATGGCAGAAGGACAATCTCTTTTTCCTTTTAGAACACTTGCCATGTTTTCTGGGCTGACAACTATTATACTAGTTTCCAGAATTGCTTCTTTGCTCAAAATGAGATATTCACTTGACTGATATTGTAAGAGTTATCATCTCAATAATCAGCTATCAGCCCTGGCCTTGAAAGTATCTAATCATGATTCTCTCTAAATACTTTTGATCTACAACATCGAATGATTTTGGAAGGGTACTGTCTACATCAAAAACAGCAATAAGGTCTTTTTTTGAATCAAAAACTGGGATCACAATTTCAGATTTTGAATTTGGATCACATGATATATGCTCAGTGCCTTGAACTAATATATCTACATCCTCCACAATTTTAGTATGTTTTGACATTGCGACATTACCACATACCCCTTTACCTAATTCTATGTGAAGGCATCCTAAAGTCCCCTGATATGGCCCAATTGATAATCTTCCATTTGACACTAAATAAAATCCAACCCAATAGAAGTAGGGAAGATGTGTCTTTAGTATAGAGTTGATACTGGACATTTTAAGAATGGTGTCATTTTCACCTTCTAATAATAACCCTAGTTCAGTGAAGGCGTGCTGATAAGCTTCTTCTTTCTCACTTAATGAAAAATTTATGGATGGTTTTATGAAGTAGGGCATTTGATTTGAAGAGTTGGACATTCTTTGTACTTGTTTAACTGAATAAAAAAGAGCCAACATTCAATTGAATATCAGCTCTTTATGTTTTATGGTAGAATTGAATCTATATCAACTTCCACCCATCACGATATGGTCTGCCTACAAATTGATTCGCTTCCTCAAAATTAGTCACCTTCATATTGTCACCATCCCAGATTAGTTTCTTTCTACCAAAGAAATCTCTTCTTCCACTTTCTCCTTCTTTTGCAAGAGCGTAACTTCTTATAGCTAGGTTGCCCATTAAAACAGTTTCAGTCATAGGCCCACTATAGTCAAACGAAGAGGTCAATGATTGATGTGCTTTGCTGCCAAATCCTTCTTTACAAGCTTTTGTCCATGCATACTGATGTCCAGATTCAGGTTTGTCTTGATAAGGAATACCTGCTTCATAATCATCTGGCATTTCTACCATCTCCTGACCTTTTTTATAAAGTCTAGGCACTCTGCCATATGTTCCACAACTCATTACTCCTTTATCACCTATCATTATCACCCCATTTCCACTTCCTTCCTCGCCAATAAAGTGATCAGCTGGGATAAGGTCTGGGTGAAAAGGTCTTATTCCTCCATCACTCCAGTTGAATTTAATATCTGATGGATTCTTTTCTGTAGCTCCAAATTTCAACTGTACACTTGCACTTGGAGGGCATCCTTCAGGTATAAATTCTGGTACCCAGTCTCTCGTGAATACTTGCCCTACACTACATTCTACTTCAGTAGGATATCCCAATTCTAATATTCTGAAAGGACTATCAATTAAATGACATCCCATATCTCCGAGTGCTCCAGTACCGAAATTCCACCATCCTCTCCATTTGAACGGGTGAAACAATGGGTGATAATCCATATACTCTGCTGGTCCTATAAAGAGATCCCAATCTTCTTTGTTTAAATGAGTGGGCATTTCAGGCTTTTCTGATGGAAATGGAATTCCTTGTGGCCAAACTGGTCTATTAGTCCATACATGTACTTCATTCACAGTGCCTATTTCACCTGCATTGTACCAATCTACTAGTTGTTGTTGGGCCGGATTGGAGGCTCCTTGATTTCCCATTTGAGACACTACTTTATGCTTCCTTGCTCCTTCAGTGAGCTGCCTTGCTTCATAAATATTATGCGTTAATGGCTTTTGTACATATACATGCATTCCTTCTCTCATAGCTGACATAGCTGCGACACCATGCATATGGTCAGGACCTGATATAGTAACGGCATCAATCTCATCCTTCATTTCGCTAAGCATAATTCTAAAGTCCTTATAGAATTTAGCTTTTGGCCATTTTTCCATTGCGTTTTTAGCGAGTTTTGTATCAATATCACAAATTGCTACTACATTATTCTCACCATCAGCATATGCATTCCTAATGTCAGACCAGCCTTTTCCACCGGCACCTATACAAGCAATGTTTAATTTGTCTGACGGCGCTATAAATCCTTTTCCACCTAAGACATGGCGAGGTACTATCATGAATCCTGCCGCTGCTGAAGCAGTAGATTTCATAAATCCTCTTCTGGATGGATGTACACTATTTTTCTTTTTATTCATTTGTCAAATTTTCAGATCGTCTAAAATAGGAATCAATATGATAAAATGCACCTCATGTTTTCAATAATTGGGTTTCATAAGAATTATTTATGAAAATTTTGGCTTATAAAAAGATTGTATGTGGACATATAACTTCTGGAAACTAAACAATTCTAGATGTCATTTCTTCTCCATTGAGAAAGGCTATAATATTTCCTAAAGCCTCATTCATCATATTCGCTCTTGCTTCATGAGTACCAGTACCACTATGCGGTGTAAGGACTACATTGTTTAATTCAAAAAATGCTGGGTTGGCATTAGGCTCATTTTCAAAAACATCGATTGCAGCTCCTGCTATTTTTTCAGATTGAAGATGTGTTATGAGATCATTCTCATTTATTACTCCACCCCTAGCAGTATTAATCAGGTATGAACTTGGTTTCATCATATCAAGTTCTTTTTTGGATATTATGTCTCTTGTGGTATCATTCAGAGGGGTGTGAATAGAAATAATATCCGATGAAGATAGAAGAGTGTTTAAATCTGCATATGAGACATCCGATTCAGCTTCAATTTCCGCTAAGAGTCTATTTCTATTGAAATAAATTACTTTCATTTCTAGAGCTTTAGCTCTTTTCGCTACAGCCTTACCTATTCTTCCCATTCCTATAATTCCTAAAGTCTTTCCTTCTGGAGAATGTCCTAATTCTTTACTGTTGTACCAGTCTTCTAATGAATTTGATTTTAATCTTCTATCGTGATTGGATATTTTTCTCATTAATGTGAGCATTAATCCTATCATGTGGTTAGCGGTAGGATTTGTAGTCGACCTAGGTGTATTTGATACGGCTATTCCAAGCTTTTGAGCGGCAGCAGTATCAATATTGTCATAACCAACTCCATAATTTGCTACAATTTTTAATTTCTTGGCTTTTGAATAAAGTTCCTCATTTACAACTATGTTCATATTTAACATGCCATCATAATGTTCAATTTTTTCTAAAACTTCAGTTCTACGATTCTGAATGTTTTTTAGAACATCAATTTGAAATTTATCCTGAAGGGAATCAAAACGCATTGGATTTAGAGGCCATGTAATCAATATTTTTGGTCTGTTAGGAAAACTCATTCTAATGATTCTTTTGTGACATGAAAAATAAAGACAAGTCTAAAATTATTTTCAAGAGTTGAACTCTTTTAATGTATTCTTTTTATAAATTACCTTCTTCAATATCAATATAGAGGTAATTAATATTTATACAACAAAAAGAATATGGCAGTAAGAAATCCAGAACATGTGAAGGGAATGGTCCCAACGAGGGCTTCTATTGAAGAAGAAAGGCAACATAGAAAAATACAATTAGCGGGAGCATTCCGAGTATTTGGAAAATTTGGATTTTCTGAAGGTGTCGCAGGGCATATTACAGCTCGTGATCCAGAACATGAAGACATGTTTTGGGTAAATCCATTCGGCATATCATTTAATAGAATGACCGCTTCAGACTTAATCTTAGTTGATCATGATGGTAAAATTGTAGAAGGTAAGCATGAAAATCTCAATCAAGCAGCTTTTGCTATTCATTCAAGAGTACATGCAGCAAGACCTGATGTGATTGCTGCAGCCCATTCTCATTCTGTTTACGGAAAAACATGGTCATGCTTGGGTAGGTTACTTGATCCATTGACCCAAGATGCATGTGCTTTTTTTGAAGACCATGCTATTTATGATGATTATACAGGAGTGGTTTTGGATACTTCCGAAGGAGACAACATAGCAAAGGCTTTGCAAGATAAAAAGGCCGCAATTCTCAAAAATCATGGTCTTCTTACTGTAGGAGCCAATGTAGAAGAGGCTGCTTGGTGGTTCATTTGTATGGAGCGATGCTGCCATGCTCAGATTCTGGCTGAAAGTACAGGAATAAAACCGATTCCAATTGATCCTGCTACTGCTCGGAGCACAAGAGACAATGAAGTGGGCTTTCCTGCTGCAGGCTGGTTTCAGTATCAACCTATTTGGCAAGATATTATAACTGCATATCCTGAATTGACTTCCTAATTAAAAACAGATTAAAATGCGTTTCATTACAATTATTGTTCTTATGATTTCAGTATCCATTTCTGCTCAAGAAATAGTGCAAATTCAAGTGAATAATTCTCCATCTGATGTAGAATGGCCAAACGAGGAAAGCTCTTATTTTAACAATACTTGGCAAACTCAGACAGTAGCTAATGTTTCTATACCAACAATGGAAGTCTTTAGACCGGATCCAGCTAAAGCAAATGGTACAAGTATGGTTATTTGCCCAGGAGGAGGAATGTATTTGTTATCCATAGAATCTGAAGGGAATCAGGTAGCAAAATGGTTAACTGATCAAGGAGTAACAGCTTTTGTTTTAAAGTATAGACTCGTACCTACAGGAGATGATGGAGCTGAAGATTTGAGTGACGATGGCATGGGAGTAGGGAAGAAGGCCTCAAATATGCTCAAATATGCTCACGAAGATGCTTTAAATGCAATCACTCACATCAGAAAAAACGTGCAAGAATATGGCGTTGAATCTGATAAAATAGGACTTATGGGATTCTCTGCAGGTGGTGCAGTTACTATGGAAGCTACTTACAAATCTCAAGAAGTAAATAGACCTAATTTCATAGTGCCCGTATATGCATGGA
>DKPS01000088.1 GCA_002471345.1 Saprospiraceae bacterium UBA7328 | reverse complement strand
CATGGGGAGCGATAGTGTAAATTTGAGATTCTTTTACGATGCTTCAGTTGATGGAAATCAATGGAATGATATTGTCCATTGGCAAAATTTACCTGAGTGGCAACAAGCTCCAGCTGATACTCAATTAGTATCGACACCTTGGGACATTTTGGATGTGTATAATTGGAGTGACTTTAGTACCCCAAATTTTGCTTTAGCATTTTCGAAGCCTCCTTTTGCTGATGCAGGAAATGATACTTCCATTTATTTATTGGACACCATACAACTTACTGCATCAGGTGGTAGTTTCTACGATTGGGAACCTGCTTATCCCATATCCTGCGACGATTGCCCTGACCCCTTGTTTTGGCATGACAGCACTACCACTTTATGGGTCACGGTTGAAGATTTGGACAATTGTAAGGATATAGATACAATAACCGTTGTCGTAGATGAACGTGTCACGGAAGATGGACCTTACATTCCAACAGGAATATCTCCAAATGGGGATGGAATTAATGATTTTTGGTATATCCGATGGCTGTATAGGTTTCCTGACAATGAGGTCATAATACTAAACCGCTGGGAGGATATTGTATACAAAACCAATAACTATCAAAACGACTGGTATGGCACATGGAATGGGAAAGATCTTCCAGAAGGAACTTACTATTTCATACTAAGGATATTCGAAAACGGTGAGCAGACTCAGAATTATACTGGCCCGATTACAATATTAGATTAAAGCTTACTGACTATGAAAAAACTACTTACTCTATCCCTTATTTTCTTAGGCCTTAGTCTAAGTGCTCAGCAACTTCCTGACTTTAGTCTTTATCGCGAAAATGCCTTCTTGTACAATCCCGCTGTAGCCGGTACAGATCAAGCTTCAGTAATTAATCTTTCAGTTCGAAAACAATGGACAAACATTCAATCATCTCCTTTTACAGCTATTGCTTCCTATCATACCAGTATTGAGCAGAAAAATATTGGAGTTGGTGCAGTCATTTTTAATGATTTTATCGGCCCCACTTCCTTCACAGGAATCACAGGTTCTTTTGCATACAATTTGGTACTTTCTAAATATAGAAGAGGTTCAAGTGAATATAAGGTCTTGTCTTTCGGTTTAGCTGCTAGTTTAATGCAATACAGAATTAATGGCGATAAAATTTTACTGGATATTCCTCAGGATGACGCCATTTTTAGTAACAAGGGCACCCAGTTTTTCCCAGATGCTTCTTTTGGAGTCTATTATAAAAGTAAATCCTTATTTGCAAGCGCATCAATCCCGCAATTACTTAATTTAACAGTCCCAATTGAAGGTCAGAATGGTGAACAAAGTAGATTTAAAAAAATGCAGCACTACTATGTAATGTTTGGTGGACGTATATTCCTCAACAAAAATAAAATGACTAACGTAAATGAAATGGCATTCTATATTGAACCCGCTTTTAATTTCCACTACGTAATCAACGCGCCACCACAAGCTATGATCTCGACTCGTTTTGCGATACAAGAGATGTTTTTTGTCGGTGCTGGATGGAGAAGCATGAGTTCAATAATGTTTGAAGGTGGTTTCACCGTTAAAAAGAGCATCAGTATTGGCTACTCCTACGATATGGGGGCAGGAAATGTTCGACAAGATGTAGGTCAGGTTCACGAACTTAGTATGAAGTTTAAGTTTCAACAAGACTTCTGGTCATACTAGGTTTAGTCATCAGTTGCAATACTTAAGGCTTTTTTTGCAGGTAAAGTCTCATTTTCAATCTTATTACTCATTCCTTAGGTTCAGGTGCTTAATACTAAAAAATCTCCTACCTTTGAGGCTCTTAGGATAAATACCTAACCACCTATGTCTACAATAGCGCAACTAAAACTCACACCAGAGCAAGCCAACGACGCACATGCCATTCAAGTGGCGGCCTGTCATGCTCTAAATTTTTCATTCGATGAAATTCAATACGTTCGCGTTTTACGCAAGTCTATGGATGCTCGAAGCAGGAATATCGTCTTCAACTTAAAGGTAGAAGTATTTCTATATGATGAAGAAATCACCAACTACAAAGAATACTTTACCCTCTCAAAGAAAAAAGCAAGCTCCTGTCATATTATAGGCCTGGGTCCCGCGGGTATCTATGCTGCTTTACAATGTATAGAAAATGGAATCAAACCTATTATCCTTGAACGGGGTAAAGCAGTAGAAAACAGACTGGTAGATATTGCCGCTATAAACAAACAGCGGATAATTAACCCCGAAAGTAATTATTGCTATGGAGAAGGCGGAGCAGGTACCTATAGTGATGGCAAACTTTATACTCGAAGTACAAAAAGGGGAAATGTAAAAAAAGTATTAGATACTTTTATCCAACACGGTGCGGATGAAAAAATATCCTATGAAGCACATCCTCATATTGGGACAAACAAATTGCCAAGTATTATTGCTCGAATGCGAAAAACCATACTTGATTATGGTGGAGAAATTCATTTCGAGAAGAAACTCATAGATCTAGAACTAGCGGACAATAAAATCAATAAGCTGGTTTGTCAAGATGGTTCTGAATTTACTTGCGAGCAACTCATCTTAGCCACAGGACATTCCGCTAGAGACATCTTTTATCTCTTGGATAAAAAAGGAATCAAAATTGAGGCTAAGCCATTTGCACTTGGTGTTCGAATTGAACATACGCAAGCACTCATTGACTCTATTCAGTACCGACGACCAGCGCGTGGAAAAGATCTGCCACCTGCAAGT
>DKPS01000066.1:4143-8877 GCA_002471345.1 Saprospiraceae bacterium UBA7328 | reverse complement strand
CTGTAACAGTTTCAAAAGTTGCAGGTACTACTCTTATGGTAGTATATGCTTCTTTAGCAACAACTTGTTCTGTGACAGTTTCAAATTGTGCTGCAGTGATTGTTTTGCCACAAGCATCGTCTCCGCTAGAAGAGTCTCCACAACCACCCTTAGCCATTACTTGCTCTGTAGCAGTTTCGAATGATGCAGGTACAATTCTAAGTGCTTCTGCTGTTTCACCTGTCACAGAACCTGTCACAGTTTCAAAAGATGCAGGAACAATGCTGTATGCAGTACCGGCTTCTCTAGCCAATGCTTGCTCAGATACAGATTCAAATGAAGCTTCAGTTGCTACTACATTAGTACCAGCTTCTTGAACCAAAACTTGCTCTGTTATAGTCTCATATTGATCAGCAATAAGACATTTTGCATAACATTTACCAGCTTCAGAAGGCATGCCAGCCTCAGGCTGAGCGAATCCTACTGTAGCAAATGCAAGCAATGCAAATAGTGAAATAAAATTTTTCATAGTTCTATGGAAATGATTTAAATGAGAAAATGATTTTTAAAAAAAGCGTCTTTTTTGAGCGCCACAAAAGTAAATTATTTTTGAAACCCTGTGATTCAAAATTGAATTAAGTACCTCGAATACAAAACTTTAACTTATTTTATCTCTTATGTCTTGGGTAGCAAATAAAGGATTTAGAAAGGCTTTCTTCCTTAAAAAATACATGACTCGCCTCGGACAATGGAATAATATCTCCGTGATTTGTTAAGATTTCAATTTCGTTATCCAATACATAAGAAGTCGACTTCTCAGTCCCAGTTCTTATTAAAAAAAGGATTTCATCATTTTGATCGCCAAGTGATAAATTGATATTACGGAGTTTCTGGGCAAAAGTATAATCATTTTTTTCAATACTTATCCATTCTAATCCAAATATTTTGCGATCTAAAAGACAATTGCACAAATAGGACAATATATAATCAGGATGGCCCAAATTATCTTTTATGACTTGCATGATAGTTACATCATCTAAAGCGAGATAAGAATCTAGAAGATTTTGTACCGACGAATTTTCAGCATTTGTAATTAATGACCTCAGAGATGATGGCATGATCACATCATTTTGGTTTCTACAATTAGTTTTGATTCTTTCCACAAGCATGATGAGCATTTGTTGAATTGAGAGAACAGCCTTATGGATGTATACTTGCCAATACATATGATGACGAGCTACTAAGAACTTTTCAACTGTCTGAATCGCTTTTTCTTCTGTGACCAGTTTGTTCTCATGTACACTGAATGTTCTTATCAATCTATCTATTCCTACACGCCCTTCTTCTATACCAGTATAGAAACTGTCTCTGGTAAGATAATCTAACCTGTCCACGTCAAGTTGACTAGCAATGAGTTGAGACAGAAACTTTTTGGGATGCTCTTTTTTGAGTATAGAAATGGCCATATCAAGAGCCCCACTTAATTCTTGATTCATTCTTTGCGCAATAGCAAGAGATATTTCTTCATGATGAAATGGGATGATTTTTTGTTCTAGGGCATGAGAATATGGCCCATGACCAATATCATGAAGTAAAGCAGCAAGGCATGTAGCCTCTGCTTCATCCTTACTTATAGAGAATCCCTTTTCTTGCATTACTTGAATTACTCTCCAAGCAATATGAGCAACTCCCAAAGTGTGGTGAAACCTTGTATGGTTTGCTCCTGGAAACACAAAATGTGATAGGCCACATTGCGTGATTCTTCTGAGCCTTTGAAGGTAAGGGTGGTCTATTACTAGTTGTAAAAGCTCCCATGGAAAACTTATAATACCGTGTACAGGATCCGTATAATAGCGTACGCGGTTTTTTTTCATTTGCTAATAAAGCTGATGCCTCATACTATTTACGATTTTATACTCGTTCGTAATCCTGCATCTTTTAGTGAATAGAATTTCTTCTAGATGTATATCAAAAAGAGTACCCAATCTTCATATTTTTTACAATAATACTTCAAAACGTATATGAGCGAAATAAAAATTCTTTGGGCTGACGATGAAATAGACATGTTAAAACCACAACTTTTCTTTTTAGAAAAGAAAGGTTACAAGGTGGAAACAGTCACTAATGGATATGATGCTGTAGATGTATTTTCTAATGCAAATGATATTGATGTAGTTTTTTTAGATGAATCGATGCCTGGGATCACAGGGTTAGAAACTTTGACAAAAATCAAAGCAATAAATGCCAATGTTCCTGTTGTTATGATTACAAAAAATGAGGCTGAAAACCTTATGGAAGAGGCAATAGGGTCACAAATTGATGACTACTTGATCAAACCTGTGAACCCCAATCAAATTTTATTGACGCTCAAAAAACTGATAGATAACGATCGATTGGTTAGTGCTAAGACTATGACTGACTATCAACAAGAGTTTAGGAATATATCAATGACAATTAGTGAGGGCTTGGATTTTAAGGGATGGGCCGAGGCGTATAAGAATATCATTAATTGGGAGTTAAAATTAGATAGCTCTAATGCTGACAACATGAGTGAAATACTCAACATGCAGAAGGAAGAAGCCAATTCTGAATTTTCAAAATTCATAATGAGAAATTATGAAGGATGGATTAAAGAAAATGATCCACCAGTAATGTCTCATAATCTTCTCAAAAACTATTTGTTTGATCACTTAGATAAAAAGGAGCCCAATTTTCTATTCGTATTGGATAATTTAAGATATGACCAGTGGAAAATTCTAGAGCCCGTAATTAGACAGGCATTTAGAGTGGATAGAGAGGAGTCATTTTATAGTATTCTGCCTACGGCTACTCAATACAGTAGAAATTCCATTTTTGCAGGTATGCTTCCTGCTGACATCGAAAAGCATTATCCTGAATATTGGAAAAATGATACAGATGAGGGTGGGAAAAATCAATTTGAATCCCAATTAATGGAAAAGCAACTGGGGAGACTATTTCGTGATCCTATAAGATTTGATTATTACAAAGTATACAACACATTAGGCGCAAAGATCATGAATGATAATGTGAATAATTATTTCAACAATGATCTGACTGTTATTGTGTATAATTTTATTGATATGCTTTCTCATGCCCGTACAGAAATGGAAGTGCTTAAAGAGTTAGCAGGCAATGAAACAGCCTATAGGTCACTCACACTTTCATGGTTTAAGAATTCACCATTATGGGCAGCATTACAACGCATTTCTGAACGCGGAGCTAAAGTTTTTATCACTACCGATCATGGTACAATAAGAGTGAAAAAACCAGTAAAAGTTATAGGAGATAGAGATACAACTACCAATCTTAGATATAAACTGGGTAGAATGCTTAAGTACAAACGAAATGAGGTGTATGAAAGTAGGAAACCAAAAGACCTTGGACTTCCAAGCCCAAATGTGAGCTCTGCCTTTATTTTTGCCAAAGAAAGTGACTTTTTCTTGTATCCAAATAATTATGGTCAATATCTTAATATGTACAGAGATACATTCCAGCATGGAGGAATCTCTCTGGAAGAAGTCATTTGCCCTTTTATTGAATTAAGTCCTAAGTAGCCTTTTCTCTTTCTTCTTCCTCTGCTTCCTCTTTGGCTTTATTTTTCTCTATGCGTTTTGCAAGTTGAATACTGAACTCATATAGAACATAAATAGGGATACCTATTAGTATCTGAGTCAATACATCAGGTGGAGTAATAATCGCCGCTAAGATGAATACTATTACAAAGGCATGTCTTCTATATTTTTTCATAAAATCAGAAGAAATAAGACCAATCTTAGCTAAGAAGTAGACGACAATTGGGAGCTCGAATATGATCCCAGTTGGAATAGTAAGCATAGTCATATAATTGATATATGAGGCTAGTGTAGGACTACTAATGATATCAGGTGAAACCTGATAGCCTGTAAGAAAAGTAATAGCAAATGGGCTAATGACATAATAGCCAAATAACACCCCTGACATGAATAAAAATGAACATGCAGTAACTATACCTCTTGCTGCTTTTTGTTCATGATTATACAGACCAGGTTTGATAAACCTCCAAAATTCCCAAAAGACATATGGGAATGCCAAAATGAACCCTAACCAAATTGATATTTTTATGTGTGTAAAAAACTGCTCGCCCATATCCCGTGGAAGCAATTTAAATTCTGTAGGAGTCATGCAAGTCAAATCTGATAAACAAAGAATCTGATAGGTAATGAATTCTTTTTTACTTGGAGCTAATATGATCTCGAAAACTATATCTCTTAGAACAAAAAAGACAACACCCAAAACAAACACCGAAACGATGGATCTTAAAATATGCCATCTCAATTCTTCTAAATGGTCCAAAAATGACATTTCTTTTTCACTAGGTGTTTTTGTTTTACTCTTTGACGGGACTACTTCTTTTGACATTTATTAGATTCTTATAGGGCGCAAAAATAAGCTCAATTTTTATAGCACCCAATATTAACATTTTGGGAGTTCATGTGTTATGTAAATAAGCTATTTTCGTCTCTTATCTTGATGAAGAATCTGTGAATTCTTTAAAAATTACTTCTATTTGATAGCCACTACTGTATTATTTGTTCTGAGCATAGCTGTTCTGGTATTTGCCTCTGATAAATTTATCAGTGCGGCCGAAACTGTTGGGAGATCTTATGGAATATCATCATTTATCATAGGTGTGACAATTCTGGCCTTCGGAACTTCACTTCCAGAACTTGCTACTTCCATTTTTGCAGTAGTTGA
>DKPS01000066.1:0-3760 GCA_002471345.1 Saprospiraceae bacterium UBA7328 | reverse complement strand
TGCTTGTCTTAGGTATCAGTGTGGTTTCTACCAAAGTTCTCAGAATGGACTATGATGTGATGGATGTAGATATGCCATTACTCTTTTTGTCTGCTTTTTTACTCTGGTTTTCACTTAGAGATGGGACTTTTTCCATGTTTGAGGCTTTACTTTTTATAGCCGCTTTAATCGTATTCCTAGTGAATTCAATAAAAAATTCTCCTAAAGAGGATGTAGACAGGCCTACAGCTGCAATGAGGGATTATATTACATTGTTGTTGTGTGGAATCCTTGTGTATTTTGGAGCAGAATACACGGTGAAGTCTTTAAGTACTATTGCCACTGATTTAGGAGTGCCCAAGGCTATTGTATCAGTCACAGCTCTTTCACTTGGAACTTCATTACCTGAGGTGGTCGTCAGTATTTCAGCAACCAGAAGAGGGCAGCATTCTATGGCAATAGGAAATATATTAGGGTCAAATATTTTTAACACCTACGCTGTTATGGCCATTCCTTCATTTTTTGGTGGATTAGTCATATCTAAAGAAATGATGGATTTTCATGTGCCTTTCATGCTTGTTGTTACTGCTTTATTGGGGATAATCTGTTTGTCTAAAAAAATAAGTAGGTGGGAAGGTGTAATGTTGCTGATCTTTTATGCGTTTTTCCTTGGAGAATCTGTAAAAAGCGGAATTCTATAGCCTTTCATTTATGAAATATCTATTCTCTATATTTTTCCTCTTAACTATCATTGGCCTATTTGCTCAAGTAAATCCTGTACATCATTATTCTTTTAATAATTGTAATGGAACGGATAGTAGAGGAGGTCAAGACGCCTTTCTTTTTGGTATAAGTGATTGCCCATGTGGTGTAGATGGTTTCGCTCTGAATATTAATGCAAATAACCAATTAGGGGACTTTCCACAGAGCCTGAATACTCGATTTTTTTCTGATTTCACTTTTAGTTTTTACATGTGGCCTATGAGCACAGTGACAGGGACTGAAGCGGTAGATGTTTGGAGTATTGGTGAAGCATGTTTGCCTGATTCTATATTTCAGGTTAGATACTTTCCAGTAAATGGTGAATTAAGGGTTAGGTTTTCGGACCAAGATAGAAATGGGATAGAAATGACTGGATTTTTGACTAATGTATATTGTTGGTCATATATAGTTATTACTAAAGAAGACAACGAATTCAAACTCTATATTGATAAAAAAGAAGAGGACGGAATATTCTCTCCTAAAATACCTGAGTTTATTTCTGATGATGGATTGTCATTATCAGTAGGAACTTGTGATGGACAGCAAGGAGTAGCACAATATGAGGGGCTCATAGATGAGTTAAGAATTTATGATAGAGCATTGACTATCAGTGATATAGAGCAAGAGGACTATTTCCCTAATCAGATTATTGAAGATAAGCTTATTATTTTTAAAGGCGAGTCAGCTGTACTTGAAACTGGTGGAGTATGCTCTGATGACTTTGAATGGTCTCCTGCTCTAGGATTGAATGATCCTAACCTACTAAGTCCTATTGCAAGCCCTGATGAATCCACTTTCTATACTTTGACAATAAGAGAAAATGGATGTGAAGTTCAGGATGAACTGAATCTAATAGTAGTGGATGTAGAAGACTTGGATTGTTCTCAATTATTGCTTCCTTCAGCTTTCACGCCAAATGGAGATGGAGTTAATGATCTTTTTGGAATAAGTAATGAATTTATCATTGATGAATTGTTATCATTTGAGGTGTTTGATAAGTGGGGAGGACGGATGTATTATGCTACTGAAAACAATCCAAAGTGGGATGGTGATTTTAGAAGTTCACCAGTAATGCCAGGACCATATCTCTATAGAGTGAGATATAGATGTGGTGGCGAAGAATCCCAGCGCAATGGTATAATTAATGTGATTAGGTAAGAAATTACTAATTTCATCCTTTGAACATGAACTGATCTCGAGATGAGAAAGATTATTCTTTATCTTTTTGTCCCCATCTTCCTTTTGTTAAGTTGCAAATCAGAAAGAAGTAGCTACAACGATGTGGTGAAAGAAGCTTCAGAGCGCATAGAAGCTAAATCCGAATTGGATACACTTAAAGAGGAAATAAGTAATGAGCCTCTGATTAATGAAGAGGTTAATTATGAAAAAACTGTTGAGGATTCTATTCCAATTCTTGCAAAAGACCTTGAAAAAGAGGCCTTAGTAAAGAATATTTCGAAGCCCAAAAAAGCCACGAATTCTCAAAAAGGAATAATGACCTTTGATAACTTTGTCCATGAATTTGGGACTATTTCGGAAGGCGATATCATAAAACATGAATTTTACTTCACCAATACAGGAACCGGTGTGATAAATGTAAAGAATGCTTCAGCTACATGTGGTTGTACTATTCCCTCTTATCCTTTTATTCCAATTAATCCTGGTGAAAGGGGCTTTATTGGTGTAACATATAATAGTGTGGGGAAATTGGGGATTCAAACTCCAGTGATAACTGTAGTAAGTGATAGTAAAGAAAAGATTACAAAGCTCAAACTCACTGGAGAGGTATTAAGTAAGTCTGAAGAATCTTCAGAAAAGACAGATACTACAGGGTTATCTCAGTAAAGTAACATCTCCAAGAAGAATACCAGACTGGCCTGTAAGTAGTGTATAAGCCACTCTGTATATGTACACACCACTATTGGCCTCTTTAGCTTTTAATGTGCCGTCCCATACTATAGTTCCTTGGATATTTGGCGCAAGATTTCTCACTTCATTTATTACAGATCCCCATCTATCATATATCTGGACATTGTCAATACTCAGAATAGATGTTCCGGCATAGATTTTCATGAATCTATTTTCACTGGTTTCATTCAGATCTTGTCTGAACACATTGGGAATATAAATACTGACGGACTCATTGACTTGAACCAATAACTCATCAGAGGCTGTACACCCATTGATATCGGTGACTGTAACCTGATATACTTGATCTTGTATTGGAAAAGCTGTAGCATCAGTATTATTAGCTGAAGTGAATTCTAACCCTTCCTCAGGATTCCATTGTATAGGTTGAAGATCAATTCCGTTACTAATTATCGTTGCACTGAGATCCACTTCTGATCCTAGTGTTACTTCATTATTATTTGCTTCTAAGATTACTTCTAATACTGAGGGTTGAGCTATTGTGATGGATTGAGATTCAAAATTACATCCTTCAGAATCATATACTCTTACAGTATAGTTTCCAGGAAATACACCAGCAGTATCTGCAATGTTGGTAGTTGGATCTGTATTGACTTGAAAAGAAAAGCCTTCACCTGAACCTCCCATAACTTCAGTGACATAGAACCCTCCCAAATCACCAACACATGCCGGATCCAATGATTCTACTGTAGCAGAAATTGGTGGAGGAATAAAGATATTAATGTTATTTACCTCTGCAGAACATCCTTCATCATCGGAAACTGTTACAGAATAAGTTCCAATACCTAGATCAGAAGCTGTGTTACTTATCGAAGATGCTCCAGTCCAATTGAAACTGTACATTCCAGATCCTCCATTTACATCGATCACTAAAGTAGCAAATTCATCATCTGCGCAAACTGGAAAAACACTTGCTACTGAATCTACATTTGCTGTCAAAGAATTGGCAGGTGTAATGGTGAAAGTATCTAAAGTGGAGCATCCATTAGAAGCCGTTATTTCTATAACTATATCTCCTGTACCCAATGTACTTTGAGAGGGGCTTGGAGAGTCAATAATTCCTAATTCTGGAAAAGAATAAGTGAAAGAT
>DKPS01000070.1 GCA_002471345.1 Saprospiraceae bacterium UBA7328 | reverse complement strand
TTGATTATCGGAGAAACAATAAGCTTTAATAAGTATTTGTATTTACATTTTGTTGGTGGGGAAAATCATTCTCATGATGAGAATGATCATGAAGACCTTCCGTTTCAAAGTTTTTCTTCATCTATTACATTCTACTTTTCTTCAGATCTTCCGAACGCAACAAATTCTGTGGAGAATAAATCCGTTTCTCTTCCTTTCTATAATTCCATAATTGAAGATGAAATCTCCTTTGATATTTTTCATCCTCCAATGGTATCTTAAAACATTTTGATTTCATTCTCGAATTAGATAAAAGACAATTTTTGTCTTTTATGCATTCTTTGCACTAGTAAAGCGTTGCTCAAATGTTTAATAGTATCATCAAGTTTTCATTAGCCAATAAACTTATTATTGGAATTGGAGTCCTTGGACTTGCCGTTATGGGGTTGTTTTCTGCCACTAAAATTCCATTAGATGCAGTACCAGACATCACCAATAATCAGGTGCAGATTGTAACAACTGCTCCGACTTTTGCTCCGCAAGAAGTAGAACAACTTATTACTTATCCTCTTGAAGCAGGTATGACTAATATACCTAATGTCATGGAGGTTAGATCTATATCCAGATATGGTTTATCCGTAATTACTGTGGTTTTTGAAGATGATGTCGAACTGATGTTAGCCCGCCAATATGTACAGGAGCAATTAAATGTAGCGAAAGCAGAATTGCCAGATAGAATTGAGCCTGAACTCATGCCTATTACTACAGGCCTAGGAGAAATCTATCAGTATGTCCTTACAGTTGATAAAGAACATGCCCATATATATGATGCCACTAAGCTTCGAACAATTCAGGATTGGATTGTAAAAAGGCAACTGAATGGTACAAAAGGGATTATTGAGACTAGCAGTTTTGGTGGCTATTTGAAGCAATACGAGGTTGCAATAGAACCTAAGCTGTTAAGGAATTATGACTTAACTATTCAGGATGTAATTTCTGCAATTGAAAAAAATAACGAAAACAGTGGTGGAAGCTACATTGAGAAAGATAGTTATTCATTCTACATCCGTACAGAAGGTAGAGCGGAGAGTTTAGAATCAATTGGAATTATACCTGTAACATCAAAAAATAGAATTCCTATCCTTATCAAAGATATAGCAGACATCAGAATAGGTAGTGCTAAAAGGTATGGTGCAATGACAATGGACGGAAAAGGAGAGGTAGTAGGTGGGATAACATTAATGTTCAAAGGAGACAACTCATCAGAAGCTCTAAGTAATGTTAAAGAAAGGATTGAAACAATAAAGTCTTCACTTCCTGAAGGTGTTTCTATTTATCCATATCTAGATAGATCAAAACTTATTGGGAAAACAATTACTACAGCCAGAAACAATCTAATTGAAGGTGGCTTGATTGTGATTTTTGTCTTGTTACTTCTGCTTGGAAATTTTCGAGCAGGCCTTATAGTTGCCTCTGTTATTCCTTTGTCCATGCTATTTGCTTTGACAATGATGAACTATTTCGGAGTATCAGCTAACCTCATGTCACTTGGGGCTATAGATTTTGGAATAGTGATAGATGGAGCTGTAATAATTGTAGAAGGACTTCTGCATACTTTGTCACTTGGATATGTAGGTAAAAAGCTGAGTCAAAATGAAATGGATAAGGTCGTGCAAATATCTACATCTAAAATATATCAATCAGCCGCATTTGGAATCCTGATCATATTAGTTGTGTTTGTACCTATTTTGACCTTAGAAGGTACAGAAGGAAAAACATTTAGACCTATGGCTCAAACAGTGGGTTTCGCAATCCTAGGCTCATTGATATTGTCATTGACTTATATACCTGTGATGACTTCATTATTTCTAAACAAAACAATCAAGTCTGAAAAAGGGATTTCTTTAAATATCATAATTGCATTAAAATATATTTATCGGCCTCTTCTTAACAAAAGCTTGAAAAATGCCCTTCTGACATTAGGATTAGGCTTAATTATCTTTTTATTCTCACTCATAGTCTTTAATAGAATGGGAGCTGAATTCATTCCAACACTTGAAGAAGGTGACTTAGCAATGCAACAAGCAATCAAACCTGGCAGCTCACTTAAAGAAAGCATCCATAGTTCCACTCTAGCGGAAAAAATCATATTAGAAAATTTTCCAGAAGTAGAGCACGTCGTTTCTAAAATTGGAACAGCAGAAGTCCCCACTGATCCAATGGCTATAGAAGATGCAGATATCATGATTATTCTAAAAGATAAAAGTGAATGGACATCAGCTCAAAACAGAGAGGATTTAATATCTCTGATGAAAGAGAAGCTTGAACCAATAACTTGGGCATCTTATGAATTTACACAACCTATACAACTAAGATTCAATGAATTAATGACTGGAGCGAAATCAGACATTTCACTTAAAATATTTGGTGAAGATTCTGAAATACTAAAGCAGAAAGGTGATGAAGTGGCGTCTTACATAGAGTCTATTCCTGGAGCCGCAGATGTGAAGGTGGATCAAACTGACGGTTTGCAGCAATTATCGGTAGAATACGATCGAAAAAAAATGGCACAATATGGTGTTGCTATTTCTGATGTAAATCAAATTATAAGGGCAGCATATGCCGGAGAACAAGTAGGTCACATCTATGAAGAAGAGAGAAAGTTTGATTTAGTAGTTAGAACTTCTATACCAACCAGAAAAGAACTGAATCTAGATCAGTTTACAGTGAATGGTATAGATAATCAATCCTTTCCAATTAGCACTTTTGCTCATGTTGTACCAAAAGAGAGTCCAATGTTAATATCAAGAGAACAGGCAAGGAGATTTATAAATATAGGTGTAAATGTTAGGAATCGAGACGTTGCTAGCTTAGTGGGTGATATAAAGGAGTCAATAGATAAAAATTTACAACTTCCTGCTGGTTATGAAATTCAATATGGAGGTCAATTTGAGAATCTTCAAAATGCAAGAAACAGACTTTTAATTGCAGTTCCCGTTGCATTAGGATTAATTCTATTTCTACTCTATTTGGCATTTGGATCGATAAAGGTTGTTTTGATCATTTTTATGGCTGTACCACTCTCTGCCATTGGAGGAATTATGGCGCTCCAGCTTAGAGCAATGCCTTTTTCAATATCATCCGGAATAGGTTTTATAGCTTTATTCGGTATCTCAGTTTTAAATGGAATTGTTCTGATAAGCGCGATCAAGCAATTGAAATCTAGTGAATTTGAATCATTGCAGAATCTTATAAGTGTTGCAAGTTTAAGCAGGATGCGTCCTGTTTTAATGACAGCTCTGGTTGCAGCTTTTGGCTTTTTACCTATGGCTCTTTCTACAGGTAATGGTGCGGAAGTTCAACAACCTTTAGCTACTGTGGTTATAGGTGGTCTGCTATCCTCTACCTTGCTTACTCTTTTAATTTTGCCAGCATTGTACTATTTATTCTATAGAA
>DKPS01000234.1 GCA_002471345.1 Saprospiraceae bacterium UBA7328 | reverse complement strand
GGTCTTGATAAACTTGTCTTTAAAGAAGATATCCCAGTTCCTATTCCAAAATCTGGGGAAGTCCTAATTCAAGTAAAAGGAGCAGGTATCAATAACACAGATATCAATACACGACTTGGTTGGTATTCCAAAAAGATTACTAGTGAAACAAATACTGTTGAGATAGAAAGTGATAACGGTTCTTGGAATGGTATTCCTATCAGCTTTCCTAGAATTCAAGGAGGAGATATTTGTGGAAACATTATTCAAGTCGGTGAGGGAGTTGACTCTACTCGTGTAGGAGAGAGAATTTTAGTGAGATCGATGCAAAACTCACCTGCATCTAAAAATTCCTGGGCAATGCAAACTATTGGTTCCGAGTTTGATGGAGGGTTTGCTCAATTTTGTGTTGCTAAATCCAATGAGTCATTTCCTGTTAACTGTGATTGGTCAGATATAGAGCTTGCCTCTATTCCTATTTCTTATTCCACTGCTGAGGGAATGCTATGTCGAGCTGACATTCAAAAAGAAAAAATTCTTATTACCGGTGCCTCAGGGGGTGTGGGGTCAGCTGCTATTCAATTAGCAAAACTGCGAGGGGCAACAATCATTGCACAGTGCTCTCCTGATAAAGCATCTGCCCTCAAAGAGCTGGGTGCTGACCATACAGTAAACAGATATGATGATTTGATACAGGTTTTAGGCATGAACTCAGTTGATGCTGTGGTTGATTTGGTGGGTGGTAAATCTTGGCCCCATTTATTGGAACTCTTAAAACCAGGAGGTAGATATGTAGTATCTGGAGCGATAGCAGGACCGATTGTGGATCTTGACTTGAGAAATCTTTATCTAAAAGATCTCACGCTTTATGGCTCTACTGTTAATGATCCTTATGTCTTCGAGAACGTTATTCGCTACATAGAAGAGGGACAAATTAAACCGCTAGTTTCGCAGTCTTTTCCTTTACAAGATATCAAGAAAGCGCAAAATGTGTTTATGGAGAAGAAATTCATAGGAAAATTGGTCCTAGTTCCATAATTGGAATTAATACCTATATAATAAGACATGAGTAATATTGTAAATCCTGGCTCTCATCATGAAACAGATGTTGTTATAATTGGAGCAGGCCCTTGTGGTCTCTTTCAAGTCTTTGAATTAGGCCTGCTTGATATGAAGGCCCACCTCATTGATAATCTCGATAAAATTGGTGGTCAGTGCGCGGAGCTCTACCCTGATAAAAATCTCTATGATATTCCTTCACGCCCAGCCATTACAGGGCAAGAGTTAACAGACGATTTAATTACTCAAGCAGAACCATTTAGCCCAACATATCATTTAAATCAATTAACCTCTAAAATTGATGTTCAAGAAAATCATATAGAGATAACAACCAATTTAGATACTGTCATTAAATGCAAGTCTTTAGTTATTGCTGCAGGTTCAGGATGTTTTGTTCCTAGAAAAATACCAACACCCGGCCTAGAAGAATTTGAAAATAAAAATATTTTTTATTCTGTGAAAAAAAGGTCTGACTTTGAAGGTAAGAAGATTTTAATTGCTGGTGGTGGTGACTCTGCCTTAGACTATGTCATGGGCTTTCACCAAATCGCATCTGATATTACTTTGATACATCGACGAAAAGAATTTAAAGCAGTTCAAGACTCGGTAAATAAAGTTATGGATTTAGTCGATAAAAAAGAAATAAACTTTAATATGGGTACAATTAAAAAAATGACTGATAATGGAAAAGGTCAAGTTGATATTACATTAGATGATGAGACGGTCATTAAGAACGTAGATGCTATTTTCCCTTTTTTTGGTTTAAAGATAGAATTAGGCCCAATTGCTGAATGGGGATTGAATTTAGAAAATAATTTAATCGCTGTGAATACAGAAAATTTTGAAACATCAGTGCCTCGAATATTTGCAGTGGGAGATATCTGTACTTATCCAGGAAAGTTAAAACTGATTTTAAGTGGCTTCCATGAGGCGGCTTTAGCAGCAAAAAAAATGTTTGAATATTGTCATGATGATAAGAAATATGTATTTCGCTACACAACTTCTTCTAAAGACATCCAAGAAAAGTTAGGTGTAAAGTAGCACAAGAATAAACTTCTGAAAGATTTACCTTCTCTTGTGAAACATAATGCACTTCCCCATTTTCAAAATAAAAGTCATTTCCTACCCTATATGGATCGAGTGTCCCATATACAAAAGAATCACCTTGGCTCATTTTTTGCATGCTACTAGGGTGCCATTCCTCTTTTTTTATAGTATTTACCTCCGCGAAACTATCCAATGAAATCAATTGTATTGCACTATTCTTATATGGAGGATCATCGCCAGTGCGAATTATAATTAGATGATTTTCATGAAGTTGAAAGTCAAGAACGATTCCATAATTTTTCATTTTAGGTAATATAGTTTGGTTGCTATTAGACAATACGCCTGAACCGTCATTCCACAAAATTACGTTGTTTGTACCTCCGTCTCCCCAAGGTTCATTTTCATGGCCTCCGTAAACAATATCATGTAAGCCATCGCCATTAAAATCTGCTGCTTGAACAGTGTATACGCCTTGTTTGGTTAACAAAGTTTTTGGTTTACTAAAATTTCCACTTCCATCATTTAAAAAGTAATATAGTTTTTTTCCATCAGCCATCACTATGTCTAGTAACCCGTTGAGATTTATATCAAGTAATGCTGCTCTATGAGAAAAATGCTTAATACCTGGTAATACCTTTGCTACATACAGTCCATTATCTTGTGAGATAAGTGTATATGAAAATGCTCCAGGAAAGGGTGGCGCATCAAAACCATGACAGGGAACTATAATGTCAGGAAAGCTATCATCGTTAAGATGACCGACAATTGGAGTACCAGAGTGTAAGCATCCCTTTGTATCACCAGATATCTTTAAGTCACTAGAAACTGCTGGAATTAAACTTTTATTAACCTTATCAAGATCGTAGAATCGAAAATGGGAAAACCAATCTACTTCTTTTAATTTTTTTATACCAACACTGGGAGATTTCATTAGGCTTTCGCGATTAGGGCCAAATGTAAAATCAATATATTCCTGTGGATCGTGTACACCAAATAATTCTTGAGTCCCATCTTGATTGAAATCTGCAATTACCATCGGGCCTTGTGCATAATCTTGATATAGAGCACCTTTTAAGATCGGTCTTTTTGCATAGATTGTATTTAAATACTCTAGACTTGATTTGGGCGCAGAGTAATCATCTGGTATTTTTGTTTTTTGTAGGGTTCTTTTTAATATTGTTTCAGAATTACTTTGCTGACATGCTGTCATCAAAGTTAGACCAAATAAAAAAATGATAATTAATTTTAAAGATATATTTTGCAAGAAATCAACTTAACCCCTATATTTCTTAACTGAAAGTAAAATTAATCTTCTAATTTATTGTGAGTTCCGTCACATAGTGGTTTATTTGAACTCTGCTTACATCCACAAAAATAAACCTTGCCTGTT
>DKPS01000095.1:1810-2794 GCA_002471345.1 Saprospiraceae bacterium UBA7328 | reverse complement strand
ATCGATGATCAAGTAAAGGCCAATGAATTAGGTTTCTTCAATAAGTCTATGGAATTATTAGATGCCAGAATTAATGAAGTGCGAGGCTATTATGATGTGATTATAGATGAAGAATTTGATGTTACTCAAGATGAAGCATATGAATTAGATGCTGATAAAAGAGTATTCTCCGATAATTCCATTCAACTAAAAGAACACTGGAGAAAAGGACTTAAATATGAAATAGTCGTGAAAATGGCTCGCAAAGTTGAGCATTATAAGGATTTGGAAGAAGAAAAGACTCTTGAAGAAATTAAAGAAGAATCCATCAAAGAAGTAAAAGAGAATTACAACGATTGGTTTAAAAGATTCAACAAAGTTAGACGATCAGATAGATTCAGTGTATATCTGAATACTTTGACTCATGTTTTTGATCCTCATTCTGATTATATGAGTCCTAAAGACAAGCAAGATTTTGATATCAGTATAGGTGGCAAGTTGGAAGGTATAGGAGCAAGACTACAAACTGATGGTGATCTTACTAAAGTAGTATCCATTGTACCAGGAGGGCCAGTTTGGAGAGATAAGCGCATAGAAGTAAATGACTACATACTAAAAGTAAGGCAAGAAGGCGAAGAAGAGGTACTAGATATTTTTGGAATGAGAGTAGATGACGTGGTGCAACATATTAGAGGGAAAAAAGGTACCATAGTACACCTCACCATGAAAAAGAAAGATGGCTCGATTGAGGAAATAGATTTAACTCGAGACGTGGTAAATACTCAGGAATCATTAGCAAGGTCAGTATTAATGAATCTGGGAGCACCTGAAGAGCAGAATAAGAAAATAGATAATATTGGATATGTCCATTTACCGAAGTTCTACTCCAGTTTTGAAGGAAAAGATGGAAACAGCTGTGCCGCAGATGTGAAGAAAGAACTACAAAAGCTGATGGAGAAAAGTGTGAACGGAGTTATACTAGATCTAAGAAATAATGGAGGAGGA
>DKPS01000095.1:0-1506 GCA_002471345.1 Saprospiraceae bacterium UBA7328 | reverse complement strand
GATCTAAGAAATAATGGAGGAGGATCTCTTCGTGATGTGGTAGACATGAGTGGATTGTTTATTGAAAATGGCCCAATTGTACAAGTGAAGCCACGGAGAAGAAGTCCATTTGTATATAAAGATGATGACCCTAAAGTTTTATATAATGGGCCTCTAGTAGTTTTAATCAATAGTTTTAGTGCCTCTGCTTCAGAAATTCTAGCTGCTGCAATGCAGGATTATGACCGAGCAATAATTGTAGGCAATAATTCTTATGGCAAAGGAACTGTTCAACGTTTCATAGACTTAGATAGAGCCGTTAGAGGTTTTGAAAATCTAAAGCCATTGGGGAATCTGCTAGTAACTATGCAGAAGTTCTACAGGATTAATGGCGGATCTACTCAACTCAAAGGCGTAGAACCTGATATTTATCTACCAGATAGATATACTTATATGGATATTGGTGAAAGAGAGTATGACTATGCATTAGATTGGACTAGTATTGACCCATTGACATACAATCAATCTGTGAGAGTAGAAAATGACAAATCAGAATTAGCCGATAGAAGTAAAAACAGAATAAAAGATAACCTCACTTTTCACCTTATTGATCAGCAAGCTCATCATCTAAAAGAAAAGAGTGAAATGAGTGAGTATCCTCTTAATCTAGCAGCTTATCAAGAAGTCATAGCAAAAAGAAAAGCTCAAGATGCTAAATACAAAGATATCAGTAAAGAAAATATAGAGAGCTTATACATCTCTAATCTAGAAGCAGATTTAGGCTTTATCAATATGGATGAAACTACTCAAGCTCGAAACGAAGAATGGCTTAAAGCTCTTAAGAAAGATGTGTATATAGAAGAAGCACTTAATATCATGAAGGACATGATTGAACTGGAAGGTTAACCATATTATCACTTTTTATATAAATCCTCTAAAGCAGATTTCAAATCAGGATATTTAAAGACAAATCCTGAACTGAGTATTTTATCAGCGGAAATACGGTTACTATTAAGTACTAACCGAGCCATTTCTCCGAGTACTGCTTTTATTCCCAATGATGGTGCAGGTAAAACTAGTGCAAATCGGTTGACAACAGATTTTAACTGCTTTGTAAAATCAATATTTCTTTCTGGGCTGGGACTCACTCCGTTGTAGATACCTGAAGTTTCATTATTCTTTATAAAATGCAGTATCATTTTAGATATGTCATCAATATGAACCCAACTCATCCATTGTTTTCCACTTCCTAGATAATTAGCAAGGCCTAATCGTATAGGCGGAACCATTTTGCTGAGAGCCCCCCCTTCAGATGAAAGCACAATACCTATTCTTAGAATAACTAACCTTTCAGTTATTGCTTGAAGAGATAATGCCGCAGTTTCCCATATTTCACATACTTCTGATAAAAATTCTTTATTCTGAACACCATGGTCTTCAGTCAGAATAGCATTACCAGAATTGCCATAATATCCTATAGCTGATGCGTTGATTATGGCTTGAATTTTTTTTCCCTTCTTGGAAAGG
>DKPS01000277.1:2656-2901 GCA_002471345.1 Saprospiraceae bacterium UBA7328 | reverse complement strand
TAAAGAGTTGAACCTTCAAATGATGGTGAATGACAATACAGATCCACATAAAACCGCATTTACTGTAAGTATAGATTATAAGCACAAAGGATGTACAACAGGTATTTCTTCTTATGATAGAGCGACTTGTATTAAATCATTATGCGACAATACTGCAGTTAAAGATGATTTTAGTAGACCTGGCCACATATTCCCTCTGATTGCTAAACAAAACGGAGTTCTAAGAAGAACTGGTCACACAGAAG
>DKPS01000277.1:0-2350 GCA_002471345.1 Saprospiraceae bacterium UBA7328 | reverse complement strand
TAAGAAGAACTGGTCACACAGAAGCAGCAATTGATCTTGCAGTTCTGGCTGGGTTTCAACCTGCAGGTGTTCTCATAGAAATCCTAAATGAAGATGGTACAATGGCAAGATTGCCACAACTTCTTAAAATAGCTAAACGCTTTGATTTGAAGGTTGTTTCTATTAAGGATTTGGTGGCCTATAGAATGAGGCAAGAGCGTCTTATTGAGCAAAAGAATTCAGTTCTGATAAATACCGCTTTTGGAGAATTTACTCTTTTGTCTTACGAGGATAGAGAAAATAAACAAACACATATTGTTCTAAAAAAAGGAGAATGGACATTAGACGAACCTGTTTTAGCCAGAGTTCATGCTAGTGCGAATGGAACAGATTTGCTTTCTGCTTTTATCCAAGGGAAGAATAGTAAACTCTTCAGGTCTCTTAGGGCTATTTCGAATGAAGGAAAAGGTGCTGTTCTTCTATTTAGATATTCATATGAATCAGAAGGATTAAGCCGAATTATTGAGTCATTAAGTGAACAGCAGAATGAAGGATTAGACCTAGACCCATATAAACGGAATGCCTATCAATCAGGCCATAAAGATATTGGTATAGGATCTCAAATATTGAATGATATAGGAATAAGAAAGATTAAATTACTAACTAACAACCCAAGGCCATTGGTAGGACTTGAAGGTTATGGTTTAGAAATAGTTGAATATATTCCTTTTTAGTTGTGGAAGATTTGAAATTCGCTTTAGTACAAATAGATCTTATATGGGAAGATGTTTCATCTAACTTGAAAAAGTTTGATAATTTCTTAACACAAGTAGATAGTGATACTGACGTCATAGTATTACCTGAGATGTTTTCTACAGGTTTTTCTATGAATAGTAAAAAGCTGGCAGAAGAAATGGATGGAACTACTGTGAAATGGATGATTAGTAGAGCAGATGAAAAGAACACCGCAGTCCTCGGTAGTGTAATCATTCATGAGAGTGAAAAATATTATAATAGAATGATATGGGTAGAACCCAATGGTGATATTTCGTTCTATGATAAAAAACACCTTTTTAAATTATCTGGAGAACATGAATCTTATACTGCAGGAACGAAAAAGTTAATTGTGAATTGGAAAGGATGGAGAATCTGTCCTTTAGTGTGTTATGATTTAAGGTTTCCAGAGTGGTCTAGGAATGGAGGAGAATTTGACATATTGATATATTCAGCTAACTGGCCAAAACCAAGATCAGAACATTGGAGGTCACTCATAAAGGCCAGAGCAATTGAAAACCAATGCTTTACAATTGGTGTGAATAGAATTGGAGAAGATGGAAATGGATTAGAATATATTGGGGCTACTTCATCTTATGATTATAGTGGTGGACTACTTTGCGAATCTATAAATGAAGAAAAAATTGATCATGTAGTATTTGATAAGAGTGGTTTAGAATCTTATAGAATGAAGTTTCCTTTTTTAAGTGATCAAGAAGACAATAGCGAAACGTAAACAAATGTTAAAATCTAAAGCAAAGAATCAAACTCATTGCTTACTTTGTTAATCATAAAAAAGAATAATTGAAAACTAAACTATCAAAATATCTACTTCTTCTTACAATCATGCTATTTCAAATTGTTGATCTAAGGGGTATTGATAAGACGATGATAGATGGCCCTTACCTTCAATACGAAGGAGATAGTGTAGTAATCACTTGGGTGAACATCGGTGAACTTCACCGAAAAGTGGTACCTAAAAATGCAAATTATAATTTTGAAGAAGAAGGTTTACCTTCCTTTTCACTCCAAGACTTAAGCATTGAAAAAGATGATGATGTTGATATAAATGGAGTGAAAAAATATGTCGCATTAAGTGATATTCATGGCCAATTTGACGTTTTCGAACATCTTATGATAGTTCATGGTGTCAGTAATGCTGAACAAGAATGGACATATGGCAAAGGCCATTTGATTATTGTAGGAGATATGTTGGATAGGGGAGATGAAGTGTTAAATGTATTATGGTATCTATACCATTTAGAGAAAAAGGCGGAAAAGGCTGGGGGAAAAGTACATGTTCTTCTTGGGAATCATGAGATCATGGTCATGAATGGAGAATTAGGATATCTCCACAAGAAGTATCGATATACTAGTGGGATCTCTAGAACAATTTATAGTGAGTACTTTGGAAAAAATACTTTTTGGGGACAATGGTTAGCATCAAAGAATGTAATTAAGGCGGTTAACAATACGCTTTTCTTGCATGGTGGATTATCGGAAGCAGTTTTGAAACAAGAAGCAGATTATTTTAAGAATAATGAAATCTTTAGAGATAAAAAATTATATCATTGTTTTGATAATTTTGGGGTTATTA
>DKPS01000260.1 GCA_002471345.1 Saprospiraceae bacterium UBA7328 | reverse complement strand
AAGAATGTCTCCAAGGTCTCTACCGTCCCTACCATCATATGCAGAGATGCGAGTATAATTCTCAATCTCCCAGTATTTAAATTGCTCTTCCATATATTCTTTTCTCTCTGGTTGATCATCCAGATTTAAATAATATATGGGAGGAAGTTTTTTGAGTTTATAAAGTGACTTATTCTTATCCATCAATTCTCTGCTTGTAGTAATCTTGTGATGTAATGTATTCTCTAAGTGTTTCAGAGTCCATCTTTTGAACTCTTTCCCACTCCCGATTATTCTCATCCATATGTGGGTTAGTAAACCAGGAATTAGGAGTTCTTCCATGTTCCAAATGATAGACCATGGTGTCCATCCTCCCAATAGTATATCCTAAAGCACCAAATCTATAAAATCTTTCAACGTCTTCTGGAGCATATGCTACAAAATTTTCATTCTCCAATCCACCTTCAATATAAACGTCCCTTTGTAAAAATTGACAGAATCCATACTTAGCATCGTGCTTAATAGACTTCTTCTCTAAAATAGAAAAATCAAATTCATTATTTAAAAAATCAGATACGAGTTGATCATCAGCCATCACACGATATTGGTAATCTCCATCTCCATATGGATACATAACATCAAATTTTTTTTCTATGATACTATTATAAGCATTTAGATAAGACGATATTGGAAGAAGAATGTCACAATCATAGTTAACTACAACCTCAGTCTTAGATTCCATAATCATATCATTCAGAACCCTCTGACGATGGAATGAAAGAGACCCTTTACTATCTTCAAATGAATGAAGGAGACCGTCAGTGTTTTCACAAAACTCAACTATTTGTGGAAGAGCATCTTCTAGAAATATAGACGTGTCATCAACCTCTTTAACCATAACTGTTGTATCAAAGTTAGATAGCAAAAAACAGATTGAGGTAATTACATTTCTCAATCTATCTTCAGTCTCGATCTTGATAGGAATAATAAATGTTGCCTTTGTCAAATCATGTTTCATCTGGGTACTCCCTTGTATCTTTATTTTTTTCTAAAACATATTCTAACTCTTCTTTGTTTACTAACCACCCACCTTCTGGATGGTCAACTTTGGCATTGTAATTAATACCAGAAGAACTCAAACGATTATTATGTTCACGATTTGATGTTAAAGTTTTTGCGATAATATAAGGCATCCCATGAGTATAACGCATTCTATGATAAAAATCAGTGTCCAAGAGAAGATCTAACTTTTCATCAAAACCCTCAAACTTATCAGTTAAAAAGGAAACACCTGAAGGATTGCCTAATAAATTTCTGCCCTCCAACATCATATCAGTCCACTGAGGAACTTTTATTCTCTCATGAGTTTTGCCATCTGTAGTGTGTGCAAATCCATTAAGGCACCAGTTGCATTTTTCATTTTCATATATATAATTTATATAAGATAATGCTTGAGGATCAATCAATAAATCATCCATGAATATGAGTTTAGTGATTTTACCTTCACACATCTCAACTACAGAGTTAATATTATTAGAGCAGTTTCCTCTCTTCTCCTCGTTCTTAAAATATTTTACAGTAAAGTAATTTGCAAACTCCCCACATAAATCAAGAATTTCATCATTCTGCGAATGATCCGAAATGCAAACCTCAAAGTTCTCAAATTCCTGAGATGCAATAGACTGAAGTAAATATCTGAGATATTCAGAACCAAAACTTTTCATCTCATATGAAGGAATTCCAATCGAAATAATAGGAGTCATACTTTAATCCAACTATCTGGAAGGAGATCTTTTGTATTATTCTTTTCACTCAGAGGAGGTCCGAACCAACGTTTAGGTGCTATGACTTTTTCGCTATCAGATAACCAAGCACCCCACCAACTGAAAGAACTATTGGCAATGATATGATAATCACACATTGTCATAAAGCACATGTCAAATAAATTATCGTTTCCATCAGAAACATAAAATCTGTCTGATGAAAACAACTCTTGCTCTAATGCCCAATTTGGATCATCAGTAAAGATGACCACTGGAACATCAGGTAGCATTGATAATGCTTTTTCATAGTATTCAAGACTCTGACATCCATGCCAGAAATGTTCTACATAGTCACCTCTACGAATATGGAGGGCAATAATTTTAGGTTCTGGAATATTTTCTCTATATTCTTTTACTGCTGAGACAGTATCTTCTTTGAAGGTAAAGTCTTTTTTTATCTCATCTTTAATATCAACAAAATACTTTTCTGTTTGAAAGAATCCCAGAAGATCTACATTATCTGGACAATTTTCATATAGGTTTTTATTAAAGTGGAAGTGTTGCTCTTCCACTCTTTCATTTACTTGATTGAGACGAATACTATCTTTGCTTAGACTAGAAAGTTCAAATGCTTCAAATAATTGATGGTCATGATATGGATCTTGAAAATTGCTATCGGGGATAGTAAATTTGTATCCATGTTTTGATGCTATAGATTTTAGTGTTGCATATTGAAACATTTGGTTGCCTAGTCTACCTAGTTTTCCAATCTGATTAAATCCAATCATTTACTCAACCTCTTTTCTATGGTGTGTCATAGTTTACCATTTACTTGCTCCAATTTAAAATTGTCCATCGGTCAGGAACCACATCTATAGTATCTAGGTGTGTCATAGCAGTCCCAAACCACTTACCAGGATCTGGTGCAATAACTTTACCTCTATCATTTTGCAACCATGCACCCCACCAAGAAAAAGAACTATTAGCAATTATAGCACCAGAACACAAAGACATCAAGCATAAGTCAACTTGCGGTAATAAAGAGTTTTGCATCTGCCCTAATCCATCCATTGATTTATAATTATATACTCCATTACTCTCATTAAACAAAAATCTGTCGTTTAAAAATAATTCCTGTTCTTTACACCAATCAATACCATCAGTAAAAACAAAACATGGAGTATCTTTAGGGAATTGATCTAATGCTTCTTCATAATAACTTATCGGTAATATTGGATGAAACTCTTCTCTACCAATGCTATCTGCTTGTCGGACATGAAGAAAAATTGGTGAAGTTTCTAAAGAATTAATATACTCCTTACATGGTTTAAGATAATCGTCCTTAAAGGTAAAGTCTGTACGGATATTGTCTTCGACATTTTTAAAATATTTTTCTGTCTGAAAAAATCCTTCTAGAGTAGAATTATCAGGACACCTATCAAATAAGTCTCGATTAAAGCAATGATTATTCTCCGAAATAACTTGACCACCCACAAAACCAATATTATTTGAATTTACATTGCCCATATTAAACGTCTCAAACAAAGCATAGTTTGCCGTATGATTATAGTCTTCTGGTGGAACTACCCAATCATAACCTCTAGATGCAGCAATTCCTCTCATAGAAGCATACTGGAACATCTGGTTTCCCAACCTTCCATTACTTCCTATTCTATCATTTCCAATCATAAATCAATCCAAATAACTTTTTCTTCTGGTACGCTCCAATTAATTCTACTATCGCATTGATGTTCTACAATATTATCCACAACGTATACCTTATACCCTAAGTCCAGAAGACCCAGACATAGTTTGTATTGCTGACTCTCTGTAAGAATATCTGTTTCTCTCTTGTATGCAATACTTCCAATTGCATACGGCAATCCCATCGGATTATTGTTCACATAGTAATCTAATAAGAACTTACTATGCTCCTCGTTGAATGAGTCAGTAACATGACCCAGATTATATTCCAGTCCTAGTTTTTTAGCACAAGCAGCAAATGCTCTGTTGTCTCTAGGCAAACATGGACCACCGAATCCAAAACCATATCCCAGATACTTATGTCCTACCCTACTGTCTGAACCAATTGCATCTAGAACATTATCAATCTCCTCACCCATACCACTCTTATGCATCACCTGACCAATCATATTGGCATAGGAAATCTTAGTAGTGAGGTAACAGTTGACTGCTAGCTTGACTAGTTCTGCTGCTTTACGACTCATCACATAGACATTGGGAGTTTCAATCTGAATATTATCATAGATTTTTTCAATGTCTTGGATGTGCTTACCACTACCACCAACCAGAACCATATCAGCGTGTTCTAAATCTTTGATGATAGAACCCTGTGCAATAAACTCTGGGTTGTAATATACATCAACACCATAGGGTTTTAGATGGTTTTGGAAATCATCACAGTCACCTGGATTGGTAGTACAACCAATGACTAGACTCTTACCTTCTACATCACATCCCTTAAAGTCTTTGATGATTTGACGAATACAACTAATATCATAACTACCATCAGGTAGAGAAGGAGTAGCAACAAATGTGTAGATAAGGTCACACTCTTTAATTACATCAAAGTTATCAGTAACAAAGGTAATATTCTTAGACTTGGAAAGGAGATTACTAACTTGTGGTTCTGTTGTTTTAATTAACCCAGCACGTAAGATAGCAACGTAGTCTTCACGGATATCAGAAGCAATAATTTCATATCCTGCTTTTTCCAATAGTAGAGCAAAACAGATACCAAGTCTGCCTGCTCCCAGTATACCGATTTTCATTTTAATTTAGCAGTAATTAATAGATGCCACCCAAGTTTTTTCTCAAGGATACCAAACATTTCATCTGGCATTTCAGCAAACCATGGTTGCTTCAAATATTCACCTTTTTTATAAGGTTCAATTTGATAAGGAAAAATGTGGTCTTGTTCAATAGATAGAACTTCATATCCATCAAGTAGATCTAACACTTCTTTCTTAGTATATGTATTCGCAATCGGACAACCATACTGCGCTTCTGGTTGGTCTAGACCAGCATCAATCATATAATTTTTCCAAGAGTCCTTTGCATAAAGCATAATCTTAAGAACACTATTCTCATTCATATAGTTTTTAATCTCAGAAATAATCTTTTCTGGATGTGGACTATGATGAATTACACCAAATGAATAAACTAAATCATAAGTTTCCACAGGAACAAATGATGAAAGTTCTTCTGCGTTACCACAATAGAAGTTACCTGATTGATCAGAGACATCAAATCTCTTCCGTGTAAGTTTCATACTCTCTTCAGAGAGTTCAACCCCAGTATAATCAGCACCAGAAATTGCAAAGTTGATACCTACTGTTCCAAGTCCACAACCAATCTCAAGAACTTTCTTATCACTATACTCAGTGAACTGACTGAATGAAATAATATGTGGTTCAACAATAAATTTTTTATATGTTACTTCTTTAAAGTATTCTTTGGTTCCGATATCCTTTTCAGAATGTTTTACATTACAAGGACGATCATTCCAAAATTGTTTTACGTCTTCAATAGTTGCTTTCATAGTTTGAATGTAGGAATAGGAATCATTTTGTGCTTATTTTTTATATTGAAGTCATTCAAGATTCTCACAGCAGGTCCAGATCCAGTTTCCATTGCATACTCTAGGTCTGCATATGTAGCACCGATCTGATCCTCATCACATCTACCATCATCCCACAATCCATCAGTTGGTTTAGCCTCAATAATATCTTGATCAACACCAAGAAATTTACCAAGTTCCCATACTTCAGTCTTATAGAGATCGGCGATAGGAGCAATATCAACTCCACCGTCACCATATTTAGTGTAAAATCCTACACCATAATCTTCAACTTTATTTCCAGTCCCAACTACCAAACCTTTATTGTTTCCTGCAACTTGATAGAGAGTTACCATACGAAGACGAGAACGAGTATTGGCAAGAGCATGATTACCACTACCATACTTCCCCAAACCTTTCTTAAATGTTTCAAAAGTATCTGTAAGATCAAATCTCAATGCAGTTACATTATCAAAAGTATTATCTAACCAATTTAAATGTCTTTCCGATAGTTCTCTTTGCCCTTCATTTTGATGAATAGGCATACCTATAACAAACACTGGTTCACCTGTAAGTGCTGCTAAGGTTGATGACACAGACGAATCAATCCCACCTGATACACCAATTACCCAACTATCCATTTTATTATCGACAAGATAGGTTACCATCCAAGATACGATAAGATCTCTAAGTTGAGAATAATTACTAATTCTATTCATTTCATCTGTTCCTGAATCCAATAGTAAGTATATCGAATACCTTCTTTAAGTGCCATTTCATAGTCCCAATCTAACTTCTCACGAATCAAATCGTTGTTAGAGTTACGACCACGGACACCCAAAGGTCCATCAATATGATTTTTAGAAACTTTTTTTTCTGCAACTTCGGCAGCAATATCTACAAGTTGATTGATAGTCACCATCTCTTCAGAACCAATGTTCACAGGACCCATAAAGTCACTGTCCATCA
>DKPS01000221.1 GCA_002471345.1 Saprospiraceae bacterium UBA7328 | reverse complement strand
GCCTTAATTCCTGAATATCCCTAGCTATTCTATTATAGGCAGATAGTAGCATGTCATTATCGTATTCTCCTTTTTTTAGGACAACTATCCTTTTTTTAATAAATTCTATGGCTTTTTTATAATCCTTGACCTCATTGTAATAAAAATTACTAAAAGTGGATAGAACATTCACATTTTGAGGGTCTAATTCTAACCCAAGTTGAGCATATTCCATTGCTTTTTCAGGGTTGTTAAGTATATATGCATTAGCTGCTCGAGCCATATAGTAATCTCCACTTAACTCTAGGTTTTCACCTGCTTTCTCCCATATCGCCACGGTGGCCAAAGTGTCCTTTCTAAATCTCATTAGAAAATCAGAGTAGTTTCCATATGTCCATATAATATTCGGAAATTTTGTAAGCGTAGATTTGTAATGTTATTCTGCTTCATCAAGGTTTCCAAGATTCCTATGGCAAATGACTGCTCCATTGTCCATGGAATTCTCATAAGGATTTAATGCCAAAGCTTTTTGAAAATACTCTAAGGCTTCTTCATATTCTTTTTCTTCAAAAAGTAACCAAGCCATCGACCTTACTGGTAAAATAAAAGTTTCATCTTCTTTTGCCGAAAGAATATAAGTTTGTTTGGCTTTCTCAATATCCCTTGCATTCCTATAGATGTTTCCCCAGATATTATATGCCCATTTACGGTCTTGAGGTCTTTCTAAGATAATCCTTCTTATAAGCTCCTCTGTTTTGTCACGATCATTTTGGTTATGATAGTAGACACATAATCGATACGGGTCCAGATTTCCTAATACATATTTGGCACCATCTAATAGAACTTCATTTATTGCTTTTTTCTTTTCTCCAGATTCATATGCCTTTGTGAATGTTTGAGACCCATAATCCGACATTCTTATTGTTAGGTCGATTTCGTTTTCAAAATCTGTAATTAAACCACTTATGGTTTTGTTTCGCATTCCTAAGAGATCTCTTATGTGATATATAATGGAGGTAGATGAAAGTCCTACACCCATTATATCAAGATTAAGGTCAGGTCTAATATCAAAATTTACTTGTAAACTATCATCTCTTCTAGTCCGAGCTATTGTCTTTATTTCTGTGATTTTTTCAGTAAGTAAATACTATGCAACATTTCCATTTATTCCGTTGTCCGAAATTGATTTTGGCATTTCAAAAGGTTGCAACGCATATCCGGTCTGGTTAAGCCCTCGATAAATAACAACCATTAAAAAAAGGAAGAGTGAGATGAGTAAGAATCTCATTGCAAATGAAGACACTCCAGAAAAAAGAGTGGTCCAGGAAAGTGACGATACTTTTTGAAAAATTCCTTTAAATCTAGCCATAAAATGGACTTTGATAATTGATTATCCGCCAAGTTAATATTTCCAAAGAGCATTATTTGAAAAGAATATAATCAGATAACCACTCCATTTTTTAGTAACCATCCAAAAGTATGGGAAATGATCAGTGATGATGAAATAATTTAGCCATATGAATGAAAATGAAATGAAAGAAAATATAGCGACAGTCTTGATTTCTCAGATAGAAGAAAAAATAAAAATGACGAAATGGAATCAAGTTATGATGGATCAATTAGATCAAAAACTAGATAATCATTTTAAAAGCCAAACTAATTTACCATGAAAATATCTGCCAGAGAAAAAGAAGTACTCTTCCTCATAGCTAATGAATATACGACCAATGAAATCGCAACCCACCTATATCTCAGTACACATACGGTAATAACGCACAGGAAGAATCTATTATGGAAAATGAATGTGAGGAATGTGGCTGGGTTAGTTAGAAAGGGCTTTGAGAAGGGGTTTTTGACATGTGGGCCAATAATTAATTCTAAAGTATTTGAATCATGAAAACTATTTTGGTAGTTATAAGTATTCTTACTTGTCAGGTAGTTACATATACTCAATGTAATATCGATGATTTTAATGCTCTTAAAGCTATTTATACTGATCTTGATGGAGATAATTGGCTAAATAAATCTAACTGGTCAATTGTAAGTAATAATGCCACCCCTCCTCCAGGTTGTGATTTGGGTTCTATGTTTGGCATCCAGCTTTCATCCAGTGGAAGAGTAGAATCCATTGACTTTACTAATAATCCAAACTTTGGAAATGGATTGGATGGGACGTTTCCATCTGAATTTTCTGATCTAGATTCTCTCAAATTTTTGATAATGCCCAATAATGGAAATCTCTCTGGGAGCATACATACTTCTTTAGGAAATTTAGATGTTTTGGAAACCTTTTCGGTAAGGAATTGTGGACTCAGTGGAGCACTTCCATCCACCTTTTGGAATCTTACTTCTTTGGTTTCAATAGATATTTATGGAAATGCTTTTTCTGGAAGCATACCTACTCAATTGGGAAACCTGACAAATTTGGAATTTTTAGATCTTGGGAATACTGATTTTACTGGACCAATACCTGAAGAGTTTGGTCAATTAATAAGTTTAAAAGAAATGTATTTTGAAAACAATGCATTTACATTTCTACCAGATGTATTCACCAATATGACAGATTTAGAAATTTTCATAATAAAAAATAACTCCATTGCTAACCCTAATTCTTTTCAAGGATTATTTCCTTCCACAATTACAACTCTTTCAAATGTAAAGGTCCTAAATATTGCAAATGTTGAAATTTCAGGCTCTATTCCTACTGATGTGAGCAATATGACCTCTTTAGAAGAAATAGTTCTACAGATTGATCTTTCGGGTTCCATTCCATCCTCTTTTGGATCATTGAGTAAGCTTAAAACAATGGCATTAAATAGTAATGACTCTTTATCGGGTAGTATTCCAAACATGTTTTCTGGTATGGACTCATTGAAGTCACTTTCTTTAGGAAGTAATAATCTTTCTGGTAGCATTCCTACTTCCATTGGTAACTTAAAAAGTATAGAGTCTATATCGTTAAGAGATAATCAATTAACTGGATCAATACCTGATGTGTTTTTAAATTTGAGTAAGCTGGAATTGTTAAAACTGGAACTCAATAAGTTGGATGGTAGCATTCCTGAGAGCTTAGGAAATGCGACAATGCTGCATACTGTTGTACTAGAAAATAATAGACTTTCCGGAATGATACCTGATGTACTGAGTAATCTTACTAACCTCATTACTTTAATCCTTGATGATAATGAATTAGTCGGCAGCTTACCTCCTTCTCTTGGAAATTTGACCAACCTTACTACCTTAGGGATTTCAGATAATAAGTTATGCGGTGGTATTCCTTCTACTTTTGGAAATATGACCAGTTTGAATTTATTTAGAGTAGGAAAAAATCAATTGGGTGGATGCTTTCCTTCAAATCTATCTAATCTTTGTGCTAATAATTTGAATCTTTATTTAGGCTTTCCAGCAACTAATCAGTTTGAGGCTTCATGGTCTGACTTCTGCACAAATGGATCAGGCCAATGTGCTAATGGAACTTTGTCCAATGAACTGATTGCCCTCACAGACATGTATAATCAGCTCAATGGTATAAACTGGGTAAACCATACCGATTGGACAAGTAATAATGACCCTTGTGGCCAGAGTCCTACGAATACTGCTTGGGATGGAATTACATGTAGTAATGATACTATTATTGAAATAAACCTCCAAAATGACCTTGTTGATGGGATCTTACCTGAAAGCATTGATCTCTTATGTGATCTTAAAGAATTAGACTTAGGTAATAATGGTTTAGATGGAATCAATAATGATCTAGGTAGAATGGGTAATTTAGAAGTGTTGAACTTAAGTCAAAATGAATTGAGCTTTGATCAGAACTTATTTCAACCTTTTCCGCCATCACTTTTAAGCCTAAATTTATCTGCTAACTCTTACACTGGTATACAAGGAATAGATATCTTATCCAAACTGAAAAGCCTAAACCTGAATAACAATGACCTTACCGAAATTAAAAGTGAATGGGCTGAATTACCCTTAGAGTATTTTAATTTATTCAGTAATGAAATTACAGGAGAGGTTCCAGAGTTCTTAGGGAATATGACCACATTAATCCTTCTAGATCTTCGCTCAAATGATCTATCCGGATGTCTTCATCCAAATTTGAAGAACATCTGTGGCTCCATCGTAGCTCTTTCTTCTAACCCTAACCTTGATAATGATAACATGTCCACATTCTGTTCTTCAGATGTAGGAATTTGTGATCTCTGTCAAGAACATGTCACCCTAACAGGTACTATAACCACAGGCACTTACGAGGCTTCTAGTTCCATCACTTGTAATGGCACTATTGCCGCAGGAGCAGATGTAACCTTGAGTGCACCTGATAGTGTTGTTCTTGCTAATGACTTTAATGTTATTTCCACTGGATTACTTCAAATTGATAATACTGGATGTAATTAATATTTTTTATTTGCTGAATCTAAATATCCTCTCACATCCCACATCAGTCGTAGCTGCTGTCCAATCCAAATGATCACCAGTGTTATCCATTGAATAAATAGTCACTACTCCTCCTAAATCTGTTGTGGTTACTCTAGTCTCATTTACAGTGTAATTGCCTGCTTCACTTGCATTGGTGCTGTTCATTATTCCACCATTAGTGAATGTTGTAATCTGAGCAAAAGTGTAAGTATTATCAGAATTCAGTTTAAGGGTCATTTCATAGCATTCTGACCCATTAGTGAGATTGATGCATACTCCATCAGATGTCGCATTTACTGATCCATTGTTAGCACTATCAGGACATTCATCTCTGGCCATGCTAAGTTCATAAGTGCCTGATATATCTTCAGATTGTTCACCTTCTGTATCCTTGCTACAGCTGAATAGAAGTAGGAAGAAGGATAGGGTTAATAGTATTTGAAAATTTCTCATAATGAATATTTGATTTGTTGATTCAAATTTCTGTAATGAATAGATCACATTTCCCACCCCTGCGGGTAGGAAGTAATTTCGTATCTTGAATTTGTGGACATTAACATTTTGATCATAGAAGATGAAGCCATTGTAGCTCAGGACATAGAGGCAATTCTTTTGGACTTGGGATATTCTGTAGCGAGTATCATACATAGAAGTGATAAAGCCATTGATTATCTAAGTTTTCATAGCCCTGATTTAGTGCTTTGTGATATAAGTATCAAAGGTGAAAAAGACGGAATAGAGGTAGCCGAAACCATTAGAGAGCGTAAAAACATTCCTTTTATTTTCCTCACATCTTTTGCTGATAGAAATACACTTTCTAGAGCCAAAAAAGTCCTGCCTTACGGATATATAGTCAAACCTTTTGATGCCAAAGACCTGTTATCTGCCATCGAAGTAGCCATGTTTAAATTTAATCAAGAGCTAGATTCATTGCGCATTACCGCTGAAAAAGTAAACACAATTACTCATACAGATCTTACTGATAAAGAATATGAGATTCTTATGCTGATGGTGCAGGGTGAAACATATGAATCTATTTGCCAATCCAAAGAAATATCAAATAACACTCTCAAATATCATATGAAGAATATCTTCCAAAAATTTGATGCTAAAAGTAAAGCTGAAATTTTGCAACAGCTCCTTGTCAAATTGAGAGGTATTTAGTTATCACAATTCTCCTCCTACCCCTGAGGGTGGGAAATTCTATAATCTACTAGTCTAGTTTAGCATCATGAATACTGAAAAGAAGGTGATTTACATCAAGGAAGGCAATACTCTGGATGTCAAAGACAATTCACAAATGGTTGAATGGACTCAGGACATATTTTTTGATCTAAATCAAAAACTGGACGAACATTTTCGAAAGGAACAAAACCAATCAAATGAAAATATCTGACCGAGAGAAAGAAGTGTTATATCTCATAGCTTATGAGCATACCACGAATGAGATAGCGGCTAAGCTATATCTCAGTACACATACAGTGATAAGTCATCGAAAGAACCTCCTTTGGAAAATGGATGTAAGGAATGTGGCAGGGTTAGTTAGGAAGGGGTTTGAGAGAGGGTTGATTGATCTTAAACTACAGTCATGAAAAATTTAACGACATGCCTATTCTTATTCGTTGTGGTTCATTCCTTTGGAGCTACTGTTACTTGGGACGGAGGAGCAGGAACGGATAATTGGGGCGATGCGTCAAACTGGGATTCGAATGCCTTGCCTGGTTTATTTGATGATGTGGTCATTCCATTTCAAGAGAATGCGATTTTGAATATCAGTGCATCCATTCAATCACTGACATTAGCGGGGCAGAATATATTCACTACGAATGCTAACTCCACCCTTTCATTATCAGGTTCTCAAAACTTCGCCATAGAACTCATCAATATTAGTGAAATCAGAAATAATGGAGGTATTCATATTTCCAATTTTGACGGCACAGGTGTTAAGGTAAATGCTGGAAGTATTCTAAGATCAACAGGTGAATTAGAAATTATAACTATTTCAAATGGTCATGGGATAGATAATAGAGGGACAGTGGAAATTAACAGCGGTTACCTCTTAATAGATGAAGTTGTTACCTCTGGATTTCAAGCAATACTGAATGATGGAAGTGGAGATCTTGTGAATAATGCGAGAATATCCATAAATGATATAAATGGAGTAGGTATAAAAAACGATGGAATATCTAATATGATTACTAATACGGATTCTCTGATTATTACCAATACGGTGAGTAATGGTATTGAGAATTTTGGTGATTTTAATAATAATGCCAATGCCGTAGTACTGATAAGTCATGTGACAGTTGATCATGGCATTTTGAGTTCTCCGACTAGTAGCAGTTTTGGGATATTTAACCATGGCAGAATTGAGATAAGCCATACAGCAGATGATGCTATAGAATGCAGGTTAATTGTGAATTCAGATAGTATTATTATAGATAGTATAAGTATGGGCCATGGTATTGATCTAATAGATTCTCTATATAATTCTTCTTCAGGAGGGATTATAGTTTCTAACATTTTGGATAATTCCAAAATAGGAATTTATCAATCACATTTTGCAGGAGAAGTGGATAATCAAGGACATATCGAAGTGAGTAATTGTGAAGGGAAGGGAATTGAAATAGAAGGAGACATGTATAACTCAGGATTGGTTTTTGTCCATGATTGCAATGACAAAGGGTTTGTCAACAACACTCTTTTGGAGAATTTGGCTTCCGGAGAAATTATTGTTCAAAATATACATGGTACCTCCTCAGAAGGATTCTTTAATGCGAACTTCTTAGGAAGAGTATATAATCATGGGAGTATTGATATTTCATTAATTCATGACACAATTGGCTTAATAAATAAAGCAGTATTCGAAAATTATGGAGTGTTAAACATTTCAGAAACAAAGGATTTTGGACTATTTAACAATAGACTAATGTTAAATGAAGGGACCATAAATATTGATCAAATTGATAGTGTAGGATTAGAAAATGGTAAAATAGGAGGTGCATTTATTGGAGATTTTAATCAATCAGGAAGCTTGAAAATTACATCAACAACTGGGTCATCTTTTCGAAATACTAGTATATTCGAAATAGACTCTTGTGGTTCGATGGAGGTAGATGGGGCATTAGAAATTTTCTCTGATTTAGTAAACCATGGATACCTTTTACAAGAGTACAATGGGAATAATTTTATAATTGGGGGCACACTTACAAATCTTGGAGTTTATATAGAGCGATATGGCCGTACTTTTAATGAGGCCAATTTTGTTAATACAGGAATGTATATAAAAGGATTATCAAGCCCGATTACTTGCCAAGAGGCGATAGATTCATTCTACTACGGACCTAACTCTGCAAATATTACAGCTCAAGCAAATGTAAGTAGCGACGAGAATGGTGTTCATTTAATTGGTACTGCAAATCTCGCTTCTAATCAAGTTAACTTGAATGCCTCTTCATCGGGAATTGAAGCGATATATGTACAGTTAACATTGCCTGGCAATTGCGATTATTATGCTCCTATATATTTAAGTCAAATATTAAATTGTGGAGGCACAACAAACCAATGGATTGGAAATGCATCCAATAATTGGTTTAACACTGGTAATTGGAGTTTAAATCATGTTCCATTGAATACAGAAGAGGTCGTCATTCCAAGTGGGTCAACAGTGATAATTGAGAATGGATCTGCAGCTGTGGCCAGAATAATCAGCGTAGATATGAATGTGGACTTTACAATAGATGGTACAATTGAAATAGCCGGCAATTAGACTGATAATCCGAAATTGATTATTTAGTAGTTTTTGTATATTGAATTATTAAAGTTCGACTTAACTAATGAAGTTTGGTCGGATTCAAAAAAATGCAGACTAGAAATGGAAGCGTGTCCATTTACATGCAATTCCTCTTTGTGTTTATGAAAAAAAAATGAATCTTTTCAAGACAGTGATATTGATTTTTTTTTCAGGAATACTTTATTCTAATTCAAATATTCCTGATAGTATTACTTCGCACTTAATTAACTTAGACACAGATACCTCCAAAATCGACTACCTCATAGATCAATCTTGGTCTTTTGCCAGAAAAGACCCAGAATTGAGTCTTGCCCTTTTGTCAAAGTTAGATAGCATTATCAGTGTAGCGGGAGAAGAATACGGTAAGGATGTAATGTATTATTATCAAGGGGTAATCTACAAGAATCTGGGGAAATATGTGGAAAGTGAAAGGTCATTCTTCAACTACTATGATTACCATCAAGAGTTAAATAATAATAGACACTTAGCGGTAGTAACTATGGCCATGGCTAATCTGTATTCAGATCAAGGCTTGTGGGCAAAAAGTATGAATTCGGTTACAGAATCATTACAACTCTATGAATCTCAAAATGATACTTTAGGAATAATAAGATCAAGTGGTAAATTGGGATATTTACTTACAAAACTCAATAGAAATGAAGATGCTTTAATATATCATAATGATGCAAAGAATTTAGCAAAAAGTGTTGAAAATAATAGCGAGTTATCCATCGCCCACTCTAACATCGGAAACACATTTGAAGAGTTAAATCAGTTAGACTCTGCTTTACTTCATTATGAAATATCCCAAGGTATCAACAATAAACAAAAGGACGAATGGGGATTGGTATATGATAAGACACAGCTCGGGAAGTTGATGATGAAAATGGGAAAAGAGGACCAAGCGTTATTGTATGCAAATGAAGGTCATAGAATAGCAAAAAAGATAAAAGCGACAAACCTCATTGCTTTTAGCCAATTACTACTTGGAAATGTTTTAATCAATCAAAATCAGTTTGATAAAGGAATAAAGCTTCTCGATGAATTACTAGAAAATGACGATTTCAATAATTCACTTCAAGATCAAACAGAAGCTCATGAATCCCTTTATTTGGCTTATAAATCTATAGGACAAATTGACCAAGCTTTTTCGAATTTAGAATCATTTCACACCCTGAGCGACAGTATTCTGAATAGTAGTATTACAGATCAAGTGAATAATCTAGAAATTAAATATCAGACAGAAAAAAAGGAACAAGAAATAGTCAATTTACAACTTAATGAAGAGTTGAGTAAAGCAAGAATCTCTAACCAAAGAATTGCCATTTTTAGTTTGCTTACAGGACTCGGGCTTTTAACCATTATGCTTTATAGAAATCGTCAACAAAAACTAAAAATTGAATCTCAAAACGACATTATTGCCAAGTCATTAAAAGAAAAAGACACACTGCTCCGTGAGATCCATCACCGTGTAAAAAATAATCTCCAATTCGTCTCGTCTTTGCTCAATCTCCAAAGCCGCCATGTAGAAGATGATACTGCTCTAATTGCACTCCAAGAAGGCCAAAACAGAGTAAAATCTATGGCTCTCATTCATCAAAATTTGTATCAAGAAGACAATCTTACAGGAATAGAAGTGAAAGAATATTTTGAAAAACTAACGAATAGTCTTTTCACCTCATATAATATAGCTCCTGAGAGAATAAAGCTTGAAATGGAAATCGAAAATGTAAATCTAGATGTTGACTCTGTTATTCCTATTGGATTGATAGTCAATGAATTAGTTAGCAATTCTCTCAAACATGCATTTCCAAACGATGCAAATGGAGTGATCTCAGTGAGATTAAATGAAGAAAATGATCAATTGATTTTAAGTGTTTCTGACAATGGATTGGGTATGGATACATCAGATAAAGATGGATTTGAAAAATCATTTGGGTATAAGCTTATTAATGCTTTTAAGTCTCAGCTCGAAGCTGATCTAGATATATCAAGTGAAAATGGCACAACAGTGGAAATGAGGATTAACGAATATCAAAAGGTAGCTTGAAATCCTAGGATTTATTCGTGGATCAGACAAAAATAAATCCTCAGAAAATACTATCCTTTAATACCTAAAAACAACACCTCCAGCCTGAATATTCTAATTTCTGAGTTATATTAGTCCCAATATGGTGAGAACTTTAAAATGGATGTGTTTTCTCTATTTTCTATTGTGCTATAGTGCATCTTTTGGTCATAATATTGATAGTTTAAAGTCTGTCATTATTTCCTCGTCAGATACCACTCGAAGCAGCGCATTTCATCAATTGGGCAGAGCCTACATTAAGGCAGCTGCATATGATTCTGCCCTACATGTTTTTGATGAAGGCATCCTTTATGCTCAATCTAAAGGGCACACACAGCAGTTAGCTTATCTCTATGACTATAAAGGAATAGCACACGACATGAAAGGTGAGCTGGAGAAGACTTTAGATTCATACGATCGGGCCAGATCCTATTATCACCAACTGGATAATCAGGAGGAGGCACTTAATCAATTAGATATCAATGTAGGTGTAGCTTATTTTTTTGCCGGTGACCTCGGGAAATCTTTAGAATACTACTTATTAGCATATGAGGATGCAAAAGAGTTAGGACTGGATAATCATGAAGCAAAACTGGTCAATAATATCGCTATCATATATCGTCGATCAAAGAAATATGATGAGGCCTTAAAATATTATTATGAATCTATCAAGATTAAAAAAAGAATAGGGGATGATAAAGGTCATGCTAATACTTTAATGAATATTGGGTTATTGCATTCACAACAGGGTAGAATAGATAGTGCCATTTTTTATCTGCTGCTCTCTGAATCTATGATGGAGCAGGCTGCTAATCCTATCACTGATTTGTATCATGTGAGATATGCAATGGGTGATATCTACTTTCATGATCATCAATATATTGAAGCAGAGTCCATATTGAGTCATTTTGATTCAATAGATTATCCAGGTATGGAGCCGCTCCAAAAGACTAATGGCAAGATCATGCTCGGAACTATCTATCAAAATAGAGGAGATCATAATACTGCTTTGAGATATTTTAATGATTGTAAGGAATTTTTAGATGAGCGAATAGATGTAGTTAGTTTAGAAAAGGTTTTTAGAAAAAGAGCGAAGTCATTGTATGCTTTAGATTAGACATCTCAGGCGTACACAGATTTGGACTCAGCCAGTCAATTGATGAACGAAATAAAGTCTGATGAAAAATTGAGATTAGAATCTGAGATGCAGACTAAGTACAGCACTCTTCAGAAAGTTCAAGAAATAGCATTACTCTCAGCTGAATCTGAGAATCAGGCTTTAAGAATAGCTCAAGGAAAAAGAAATCTTCTATATGCCATTTTCGGATTGGGCTTTTTGGTCCTAATGATAATAATCATCCTAAGGAATAGAAATAGAATAGAGGTACTCAATTCTGATTTAAAAGAGAAGAATGTGTTAATCGAAAAATCTTTAAAGGAGAAAGACACTCTACTAAGAGAGATACATCATAGGGTGAAGAATAATCTTCAAGTCATTTCTTCACTCTTGGGCATCCAATCTAGAAATGTAAAAGATGTAGCTGCTGTAAATGCACTGAATGAAGGCAGAACTAGAGTGCAATCTATGTCTTTGATTCATCAGGACTTGTATAAACATGATAATCTAAAGGGCATTAACATCAAAGAATATTTTGAAAAATTGATAAATAGCATATTCGAAACATATAAAATTTCAAATGAAGCTGTGGAAGTCAATTATGAGGTGCAAGCTGTAGTACTCGATGTGGATACAGCCATCCCGTTAGGTCTCATCCTAAATGAATTAATCACTAATGCTCTGAAGTATGCTTTCCAAGATGGAAAAGGAGAAATAGATATCCATTTAAAAAGTGAAGGTGATCAAATTACCCTAAAGGTGTCTGATAATGGTAGGGGCATGAGTGAAGAAGAACAAGCTTTAAACAGCGAATCATACGGTTATGAATTAATCAATGCCTTAATCGATCAATTGGATGGTGAACTCAAACTGAATATGGACAAAGGCTGCAAAGTAGAAGTGTCTTTTAAGAACTATGAAAAGGCGGCTTAATGGATCGATCAGCCCTTAATATATTAATAGTAGAAGATGAAGCAATCATAGCAACTGATATCAAATCACTTTTAGTATCTGAAGGATTTAATGTCAAAGGGGTTGCTAAAAATGCCACCAGGGCATATGACTTGTTGAGTATGGAGGATATTAACTTTTGTATTCTGGATATCCATATAGGGACTGGTCCTTCAGGGATAGACATTGCAGAAGTCCTTCATAATAAATATCAAATTCCCTACATTTTTTTGACCTTATTCTCTGATGAAAAAACCTTGAATTCAGCTCAAGAGATGGCTCCGTACGGATATCTCGTAAAGCCTTTTCAAGATCAATCTTTGATTTCTACTATCACCATTGCATGGAGCAACTGGCAGAGGAGTTTGCATAAGACTATCAATTCAGAGCTGATAGCAAAAAAATCACTCACAGATCAAGAACAAGTGATCACAGGCCTTCTAGCTAAAGGACATTCTTACAAGACCATCTGTGAAAAATTATTCATTTCCATGAATACATTGAAATACCACGCGAAAAACATCTATTCAAAATTCGATGTAAAAGGAAGATCAGAGCTTACTGCCCACCTTTATCAGTAGAAATTTGATAAAACCACACAAATGTGTGGGGCTTCCACTTTTATATTTTTCTTCTTTTACAGAAACAAGTTCAACAATAATGAAACTAGTATGGAAAAGGTCAAATGCAATAATAAAAAAGAAGAGAACCAATGTAAATGAGACGATTGCATTATCCAATTGGAAAGAATTAAACCAAATGATCAGCGATCATTTTGAAAAGGAAAAATTATCAAATTTATTAAAACAATGTCCTGATGAAAAGAAAAGAATTTTTTAGCACAGCAATTACGACAGGTTTAGTCACTTTGGGAAGTCCGTTTTTCATACGACCTTCTCTACAATCAAAAATATCTAAACCAAAAATAGTAAGTAATAGTGAGGGAAAGGTAACCAATGTAATAGGGGATATCCAAACATTAAAGTTATCAGGAGCAGATACTGGTGGAGAAATGACATTAATTGAAACGGAAAATGTGCCGGGGACTATGATACCAATGCATGTTCATTCCAGAGAAGATGAAATATTTAAAGTCTTGAGTGGTCAGTTAGAAATGACTGTAGGTGGAGAAACCAAAGTTCTTAAAGCTGGAGATTTGGCATTTGCACCTAAGAATATCCCTCACATGTGGAAAGTTGTTGGGGCAGAAAAATGCAAAACGATTTTGACGGCTTTTCCAGCTGGTATCGAATTGATGTTTTCAGAATTAGGAAGCCTGCCCTCAGGACCTCCTGATTTTGAGAAAGTAACTGAGATATGCGGTCGGTTTGTAGTTAAATTTTTGGTTGAACCATAAAGCTAAAAAATCTTTTATTAGCGTTTCCAAGTGCCCCCATATTTATAGTGGGAGTTTTTTTATAGATTAGCAGCTTATTAATCATAAATCAATTAAAATGAAAAAAATATTATTATTATTTACTATTCTATTTATATACACAAATAGTTTATCCGCTCAGAGAACTTTTGTTCTGCATGGAGTTCACGTACCTAATAAGAATCAAGAAAATTTTGAAAGTCAAGAAATAGAATACAATTCTAAACTTGCTCAAGATTATGTTGACAGCGGTAAGATGAGAGGGTGGGCTTTACTAAAAAGAGTTTCAGGAATTGGTGACGCAGAAGATTATAAATTCAATTATTTTTGGGTACATGCTTTTGATGATATTGATCAAATGGTTGCCCACAAAGAGGATCCCTTTTGGGGGAAATTCGAAGATAAGTTCGGATTTAAATCTAGTAAGCTTAAAGGTAACGGAATCTCAAAAAGCGGTATCTATCATTTTATGACTCAAAATGAATTTAATACAGGACAGGGCAAATATATCATTTTAAATGACGGAAAAGTTAATGATATTCAAGCTGCTATTGAACTTGGAATAGAAACTGGTAAAATTTTTAAGAAAAACTCGAAAAAAACTGGTATGACAGGATGGGGAGTAGCTACAGTTATTGCTCCTCAAGACAAACACAATGATAGTAATATTTTTTATTGGGATATTTATGACTCAATGGAAGGTGTAATGAAGCACATGGCAAATCAAGGTGCAGTTTTAGACATACCCAATAACATGTCTGAAAAGTTTCTAAGTAATTTACCAAATGGATTTAATCACAGAAATATTGCTGAATTTATTATTGGAACAAAATAACTTTACTTTAACTATTAATAATCCAAAATGGAGGACGAATAACAATAAATCAATCTGGTGATAATGGTATAGAAAATAAAGGTTCACTCACAGTCTTGGATTTAGCCAAAATCCAAATAGACTCTGCAGTAGCACATGGACTATATGAATCTGGAAATGCAACTATAGATCTATCGGGATCAATTACAATAAATAACTGTGGAGATGATGGATACTACTCTAATGGAGATAGTATCAGAATAGAAAGCACGGGAGAAATTACAATCAGCCAAGTTTCTGGAAGTGGTATGGGCTTCTGTGGAGATTATTTTAATAATCAAGGAAAAGTGAGCATTGACTCTTCTGGACATAATGGTTTGTACTCATCTGGTAAGATGATAAATCAGGATACAATTAGAGTCACGAATAGTGGTGATAGAGGCTTTATGAATTATGATTCATTAACCAATACTGCTTCTGGTTATATTGAAATCACTAATTCAGGTACCAATGATGACGGATATTACAATGATGAATACACTTTGAATCAAGGGGGAATGGTCATTTCAGATATAGAGGATCATGGCATCAATACGTATTATTCATTTATCAATGAAGGTGATATATCCTTGATAAACTGTAATACGGGAATAATAACAGGGGGGCCTTTTCATAATGAGGGGAATTTTGAAATACGCAATGGGGATGTAG
>DKPS01000108.1:51496-51925 GCA_002471345.1 Saprospiraceae bacterium UBA7328 | reverse complement strand
TTGATTTTCAGCATCTCTAAGTGTTTGAGATGTTAAAGGTCTGTAAACATCAGCTACCCACTCATTCACATTACCAGCCATATTATATAATCCAAAGTCATTTGGAAAATATGCATCTACAGGACCTGGTATATGTGCATTATCATTAAGATTACCCGCTACACCCATGTAATCACCTCTTCCCCTTTTGAAGTTAGCTAACATGGCTCCTTGATTCTTATTTCTCTTTTCATATCTGGCCGTCTTTCCATCCCAAGGGTAAAATCTCCTATCAGTGATTAATTCATCTTTGGGGTTTTCTAGGTTTCCTTGTAATGCTAATGCTGCATACTCCCATTCTGCCTCTGTAGGCAATCTAAAAGATGGCATCATTACGCCATCCTCATATTTCACAGGTCTTTCACCACCCGTTCTTAGATCAGGAAGATT
>DKPS01000108.1:51035-51169 GCA_002471345.1 Saprospiraceae bacterium UBA7328 | reverse complement strand
TTTCTTACATTTCCTTGATATTGACCATCAAGATAAGTCCCTGTAGTAAAGACATCGGTATCTTTTTGATCGGGAGTTGGATTGAGCACGCCTCTTTCTATAAGGACCATCTCATTCACACGATCTGTTCTCCA
>DKPS01000108.1:0-50736 GCA_002471345.1 Saprospiraceae bacterium UBA7328 | reverse complement strand
CTCATTCACACGATCTGTTCTCCAGTTACAAAACTCTTGAGCTTGATTCCAGTTGATACCTACTACTGGATAATTATCATAAGCTGGATGCCTGTAATAATTTTCCACAAAAGGATCATTATACGAAAGCTCTTCATACCAAACTTTCTCATCAGGAAGCGCATTTTGAGCTACCTCAGGATATGTAGGATACCTGGTCTCTAACCAGTACACGTATTCTCTCCAAGCAATATTAGGAACTTCCGTTTCATCCATATAAAATGAAGATACTGTGACTCTTCTAGACAAGTTATTCCACTCACCCATTGGGCTTTCATCAGTCTGTCCCATGTTAAAAGTTCCTCCTTCTATGAGGACCATATTTGGAGCAGCCAATTGACCTTCATAATCTAATTTCTCAAATCCACCCCATTCGGTATCATTGTATTTCCAACCAGTTGTAGCTGATCTTCCAGATTTTCCGCCTTTATTTCCTTTCCCTATGATGCCACATGATGCACACAAAGACACCAGAGCGACAAAAACAAAGATATTTCTCATTAACCTTAGAATTTGGAGTAATAATTATCTAAATATTTTAAAGCAATCGTTGTAATCGGTTCCTTTCTTGTCAGCGCCAAAATTAATAACTATACCTAGTTCATGAGCACCGCCACTGTTAAGTACTGAGGCTTCTGAAATTGTAAAATCAAAGCTATAACTCATCTTAAACAATTCTGTCCTCCAACCGAACGAAAGAATAACGGCATCAATGTTAGAAATAGTGTATCGTAAGTATGCTCCGCCAAAAAAGCTTTCTTTATTGAAAAGAGCTCCCGCATTGACCTGAGTAAAATCAGATTGCTGTACAAACATCATACTAGGAGCTAAAAACGTGCCGAATCCTCCGTTATTGCCTGATTTCATGTCAATTGTGTATCCTGCATGCATAGAAAAGCGAATTGGGAGACCACTATAAAAATTCACTGGATCGCTGAGAAACTTATTATCAGGAGCGTTAAGATGCTTAATAGTAATTCCTCCATAGAGTTTTGGGCTATATAATAGAATACCAAAAGAGAAGTCGAAATTATTTTGTGTTAAATTATCGGGTCTGATTTCTCCGGTAGGAAGTAGAGTTCCTCCCCCCGTCTCAAATCCTCCCCCAGGGTCTATCTGATCTAGAAAAACCAATTTATCCCAAGCTAATCTACTCTGAATTGCAGAAGCTTCTAGACCAATTTTAGCTTGAAGTTCATTATTGAATTTTAACCTGTAAGAGTAAATACCACTAATTTTATTGGTAAGTAGTATCCCATCTCCAGAATTGTCACTAGTAATATTAAGACCAAATCCACTATTCATGTTGTCAAAAAATTGATCATAAGAAGCGGAATAAGTAGCATAAGCTTTAGGTCCCCAATTGGGCCATTGATTTCTATAATTAATTGCAACAAGTGGCGAAGAACTATTGCCAGCAAAGGCCGGGTTTAATTGTAAAGGTGCGTTGTAAAATTGGCTATATATTGGATCTTGTGCTTGACCTACTGAATGTCCTATTGTGATCATTAAGGTCAGTAAAAGATATTTCATAAAATGTCCGATTCCAGAGTTTTCCACGTTATAAAACCAAGTGCCTTTTGTTAACGATACAATTTGCGCATAAATTTGTTCTACTTCAAATATTATGAGTTCTATATGATTCGAATAAAAATGTTTTTGTCATTTTCACTTCTTAGTATCAGTATAATACTGAACGCTCAAGTAATCGAATCTGTGTTATCCAATGGTCAATGGTATAAATTACCAATATCTCAATCGGGAGTATATAAAATCGATGCAAATTATCTTTCATCCCAAAACATTGACATTCCTGAAGGCCAAAAGCTTCATATATATGGCCAGAAAGGAGGAATGCTTCCTGAAAAAATAGCAGATAAAAGAACTGATGATTTAGTGTCTCTCCCTCTTTATGAGGTAAATATAAGTGATGGTCCCCTATTACCAAACAGTGCAATATATTTCTACGCAGAAGGTGCAAGTGTATGGAGCAATTCAATTTCAAGCACTGATTATCAAATAAATATATATGATGTAAATAATTATGTGTACTTCACTTTTAGCACACTAGAAACTAAGAAATTAGCAATAGAAGAAACCGTAAGCAACCCAGAATTCATCTCCTCCTCGTATCAGGAAATCCAAAGGTTTGAAGAGGACAAAGCAAACCCTTTAGGTATTTTCCCCACTACTCATGGATCAGGACAAGAATGGTACGGCGATGAATTTTCTAATCTAAGAAATAAGGATTACTCCATTCTTTTTGATTTGAGTGATATACTTCTCGACAAACCGATTCAAGTCAGATCTGAGTTTATAAGCAGAAGTTCTGTTCCTACCATTTATGAATTAACAATTGGGAATGAAATAATCACTAAAAACATAGGAAGTGTGAGAACGGGTGATGTAGAGGCCATACATGGAAGGAAAGCCATTGTTAATGAAAACATTATTCTTCCTAATGATCGTCCTGAAATATCTATTCACTATCCTCCAGTAGCCAGTGAATCTAAGGGATGGATCGATTTTATTGAGCTAAAATTTAGAAGAACATTAGCATTAAAAGATAATCCTATTATTGTCAGAGATCCTTTGAGTCAGAATTACTCTTCTTTCGGTTTTGAAATCCAAAGAGGTGCCACAGATGCTACACTTGTCTGGGATATTACCAATCCCGAAGCACCTACTTCAATTGCTCTTTCTGAGAACAATTGGGCTTATGCTACAGGTTCTGAATTGAAATCTTTTCTTGTTTTCGATCCTAATCAAATTAATGTTCCAAACTCATCTGCCGTTGCAATTGAAAACCAAAATTTACATGGAATTGTAGATGCTGATTTAATCATAGTTTATCATAAAAACTGGAAAAAGTCCGCACAGCGGTTAGCCGAACATCGAAGAGATTATTCAAATTTAAATGTAGAAATCGTAGATGTGGAACATATATACAATGAATTTTCATCTGGAAGGCAGGATGCCAGTTCTATTCGGGATTTTGCGAAAATGGTAAGAGACCGAAGTGAAAATTTTAGATACTTACTCTTGCTTGGAGATGGTTCCTATGATTTCAGAGGAATAGATCAAACCATTCCATCGGAAAGCTTTGTACCTACTTATGAAACTCATGAATCTTTGGACCCATTGGAGGCATTCCCTAGTGATGATTACTTCGCGCAGCTTGATTATGAAGAAGGAGAAGAATTGAGAGGTGATTTAGATATTGCAGTAGGCCGCTTACCTGCTCGTACTGTTGAAGAGGCCGAAAATTTTGTAAACAAGATTATTGCATATGATCTCAACAAAAATTCTTTTGGTGAATGGAGGTCGAGAATAGCATTCCTGGCGGATGATGAAGATAGCAATTTACATCTTAATGATGCTGATGTCATTGCTTCAAAAGTTTCTCAGAATCATCCACTTTTCAACCAAAAGAAAATTTATTGGGATGCATTCCAACAAGAATCAACTCCAGGAGGAAACAGATATCCTGCTGCCAATGAGCAGCTTAACTCTGATATAGAAGCTGGCTTATTAGTTGTCAACTATTTAGGCCATGGTGGCCCTAAAGGATGGTCACAAGAAAGAGTATTAAATCTAGATGACATCACCTCTTGGTCAAATCTAGAAAGACTTCCTCTTGTCATTACAGCCACATGTTCTTTTACTGGGTTTGATGATCCAAGTTTGACTACAGCAGGAGAGGCTGTGATTCATAATCCTACTGGAGGGGCAATTGCTCTTTTTACTACAGTCAGATCGGTTTATGCCAGTCAAAATTTCAGATTGACTTCTGCGGTGTTTGACACTATTTTCACCAAAGTAGATGGAGAATACATGACTATAGGAGAGGTCATGCAAAGCGCTAAAAACACACGTATCAATGATGTTGTCAATGCTCGAAAATTCTTCCTTATCGGAGACCCATCAATGAAGTTGGCCATACCGAGACAAAAAATGGTAACAACAATATTCAATGGTAATGAAGTAAATGAAATTAGAGATACCATCGGTGCATTGCAACGAATAAAAGGACAAACACAGGTTTTAAACTCAGATAGAACAGTAGATCAATCATTCAATGGAATTGCTGAAATTACTCTTTTTGATAAAGCATCTGATGTGAAAACCCTAAGGAATGATCCAAGCAGTTTTGAGAAATCATTTAAACTTCAAAAAAATATTCTTTACAGCGGAAAGGTAACTGTCCAAAATGGAGTAATGGATTTTGAATTTATTCTTCCTCTTGACATCAATTATGAATATGGTCTAGGAAGGCTCAGTTATTATGCAGTGAGTGATAAAGGTACAGATGCTGCAGGTTACTTTGAAGATTTCGTTATAGGTGGTACATCAAACAATGGTGTGATTGATAATGAAGGTCCAATAATTGATATTTTTTTAAACTCTAAAGAATTTACTTCAGGTGATCAAATATCACTAAGTAATCCAATCGTATTTGCAGAATTTTTCGATGAATCAGGTATAAATGTAAGTAATGTCAGCATCGGTCATGAGATTGTAAGTTTTCTTGACAATGACACTCGCTCCATACAAGTCCTCAATCAAAGATATACGAGTGAAACTGATGATTTCACATCTGGCAATTTGAATTTTAGATTGGATAATCTCGTCCCTGGAGTTCACACTTTAACAATCAGGGCTTTTGATGTACTAAACAATGCCGGGAGTAACACGATTGATTTTGAGGTAGTAGAGAACTTTGAAGGCTTTCTACAATCAGTTTTTGCTTATCCCAATCCTTTTAAAGAAGAGGTAAACTTTAATATTGAAAATGAACTAGGTGAAACCGTAGATGTTGACCTAAGAATCTACTCATTACATGGGCAATTAGTATATTCTTTAGTCAGGAATAATATAACAAATGATGGTCAAATTTCTAATATCACGTGGGATGGAGAACGTACCTCAGGACCAGTTTCAGGTGGCATATATATGTATGAAGTTCAACTTACTTCACAAAACGGTGAAAAATCCCTAAAAAGTGGGCTTAAAAAAATCATTATGTTAAAATAAACATAACGTTTAGTATGTTCTAAGTGAATCAAATTAATAGATGCGCGATGCCGATAGTAAGAATTACTACTCTAATTTTATTCACATTACTCTTTTCTATAAATAATATTACGGCTCAAGGAGCCTTTTGGGATCCAAGCAAAGAATGCGTAGTAGATGCAAATGGAGCTTGTATACCAAATACGCTTTTATCTGCTACACCATTTTTAACCATTGTCCCTGATGCCCGTACTGGAGCTATGGGTGATGCTGGTGTAGCTATAACTCCAGATGCTAGTTCATTACATTTTAACACTTCAAAACTGGCTTTTGTCAATCAAGAAACAGAACTAGCCGTAACCTATACTCCATGGTTGAGAAATTTAGGATTATCAGATGTATACATGGCCTATTTAGGCGGGTATAAAAAGATTGATGATATATCAACCTTTGCCGGAGCTTTGAGATTCTTTTCTTTAGGAGATATCAACTTTACTGATATCAATGGTGCCCCTACTGGTACAGGAAAACCAAGAGAGTTAGAAATCACTTTAGGATATGCCAGAAAATTATCTGAAAATTTATCCGCGGGAATTGCTGGTAAATTTATTAGTTCCAATCTGGCTTCTGGACAGCAGGTAAATGGTGTACCTATCACACCTGGAAATGCTTTTGCTGCGGATATTTCTTTCACCTATACTTCAAATGAGCATTTTGGCTTCGATGGAGGAAATCTTTCTGCTGCACTTTCATTAACCAATTTAGGATCAAAGATTTCATATACCAGTAGCAGCACAAGAGAATTTCTACCAGCTAATCTCTCATTAGGCGCAGCTTATAGGATGGAATTCGATGACTTTAATACATTCACCATAGCTTTCGATGTAAAGAAGCTTTTAGTCCCTACTCCAATTCCTTTTGGAGCTCCTGGCTATGATGATGATAATAATGGAACACCTGACTACAGAGAAAAAAGCACTTTTGCAGGTGTATTTGGATCTTTTAGTGATGCTCCAGGAGGTTTATCAGAAGAATTACAAGAATTTTCTACATCTCTAGGATTTGAATATTGGTATGCTAATCAATTTGCTGTAAGAGCGGGATACTATTATGAACATCCGCTAAAAGGCGATAGACAATACTTGACTTTAGGAGTAGGAATAAAATACAATGTTTTTGGCCTTGATATTTCTTATTTGGCCCCGACTAATACTCAGAGAAGTCCATTAGACAACACCTTAAGATTCACCTTTAGGTTCAATGTTGGAGAGGCAAATAGTACTGGAAACAATTAGGGTTCTGATATTATTAAATATTGAAAGAGGAGATAGGATTGAGATTTTATCTCCTCTTTTTTATGAAGGTGAAGGCATGACTTTCACCATGCCTTCATATATTAAAATGTGCCATCATAAGCCGGATTCTGTTTCCTGATATGTAAAATACACCGTCAGGATGTCATCATTTATCTAAGCTGTCTACCCCCCACATCAATCCGCTAATGTGGATTTAAAGCGAACAACTTTATCCTGCCGAAACAAGAGATGTGGTATACATGACATTGCAACCCATAAGGTTTATCCTACTCATACATTACTGTATGAATATGTGCGCTCTTACCACACATTTTCACCTTTACCCTGATCAATCAGGGAAGTCTAGTTTTCTGTGACACTATCTGTATTCCGATAAATCGAATCCCCAGCTGTTAGCTGGTATGGTGTTCTACGTTGTCCGGACTTTCCTCTCATGCTTAGCATGAGCGATGACTCAGGCACAATACAAAAATAGATTAATAATCTTCAGATCATGTTCGAGTACATCAAAAATCTATTTACAACAAAATCCTTCTCTATATAATTATCATTAACCATCTTTGTCCTTTAATTAAAAAACTTGATCAATCATGGGCAATAATCTATTAGAAGGAAAGAGAGGAATCATTTTTGGAGCTTTGGATGAAAAATCTATAGCATGGAAAGTAGCAGAGAGATGTATAGAGGAAGGTGCTAAAATCACTCTTACTAATACTCCTGCAGCCCTTCGCTTTGGTCAGTTAAAGGAATTGGGAGAAAAACATGGGGCGGAAATTATTCCAGCAGATGCCACAAACATGGAAGACTTAGAGAACCTCATTGATAAGTCAATGGAAGTCCTGGGTGGAAAGATTGATTTTATTCTCCACTCAATAGGTATGTCCATAAATGTAAGAAAAGGTAAAAGCTACACTGAGTCTAATCATCAATGGATGCAAAAGACATTTGACATATCTGCCATTTCATTTCATAAAGTAATGCAAGTGGCTTATAAAAAAGATGCTGTATCAGACTGGGGCTCAATATTAGGTTTGACTTATATCGCAGCACAACGTACATTTTCATTTTATGGAGAAATGGCTGAATCTAAAGCACTTTTAGAATCTTATGCTAGAAGTTTCGGATATCACTTTGGTATTAAAAATAAAGTGAGAGTAAATACGGTCTCACAATCTCCTACAAAAACAACTGCCGGAGAAGGTATCAAAGGGTTTGGCACTTTTGTAGATTTTGCAGATCAAACTTCGCCATTGGGAAATGCAGATGCGGACCAATGTGCGGATTACTGCGTTTTCATGTTTTCTGATCTCAGTAAAATGATTACCATGCAGAATTTGTATCATGATGGAGGATATAGCATGATGGGTGTTAATCCTGAAGCTCTTAAGGTATAGTGATTAGTCAGAGCTAATTAATTATGCTCTTTTCCAATAAATAGATCTCAAATCACCTCAGATCAACATCTGAAGAGGATTCTCAAGATGTGCTTTAACTGTATTTAAGAATGTTGCCCCTGAGGCACCATCTACCACTCTGTGATCACATGAAAGCGTAAGCTTCATAATGTTTCCTACAGCTAATTCACCATTTTTAACAACAGGTTTTTGCACAATACTGCTCACAGCAAGAATACATGAAGATGGAGGATTAATTATAGCTGTAAACTCATCAATTCCAAACATGCCAAGGTTAGAAATAGTAAATGTATTTCCTTGCATTTCGTCCATACTCAATTTACGAATTTTGGCCCTCCCAGCTAAATCTTTGACTTCTGTAGAGATTGCAGACATAGGTTTCCAGTCGGCATTTTTTAATACCGGGACAATGAGTCCGTCTTCTATTGCTACAGCTACTCCTATATTTACTTCCTCATGAATAGTGATGTAGGTATCATGCCATGATGCATTTACTTTAGGATGCTTTTTGAGCGCAATTGCACAAGCTTTGACAATAATATCATTAAATGATATTTTAAAACCATTCTTATCATTAGCTGCCTTTCGCATTTTCATGCTATTGGCCATGTCCACCTCTACAGTAAGATAAAAGTGAGGTGCAGTAAATTTACTTTCACTTAATCTTTTTGCAATTGTCTTTCTCATTTGAGAAAGCTCAATATTTCCATATTGAACATCATCATAGGAACTGACAACCGGTGCTGTAACAGGCACTGTCGAAGCGCCTCCACTAGATTTAGCTTCTAAGACATCATTCTTTATTATTCTTCCACCTTCTCCAGATCCCTTTAAAGATGCCAAAGGAATAGAAAGATCCGCGGCCATTTTTTTAGCCAAAGGAGAGGCTTTTATTCTTTGATCAGATGAACTGCTTGCAGGTACAGGCTGAGGAACATTTTGAGGAGCTGTAGTAGGAGCAGCCGCAATAGTTTCTACTTCTTCAGTTTTTGCTACCCCATTTGTCGTTGCGGGAGCACTAACTGCTGCCTCTTTTAGCAAAGCATCAACGTCTTCTCCTTTTTCACCTATGATCGCTATAACTTCATCTACTGGTACAGTACCAGATTCTTTTCCGATATATAATAAGACACCCTCATTAAAACTTTCTAAATCCATTGTGGCTTTATCCGTTTCTACTTCAGCGAGTATGTCTCCCACATCTACTTTATCTCCTACTTTTTTTAACCACGATATGATGTTACCTTCTTCCATGGTATCACTCAATCTGGGCATTCTAATTACTTCGGCCATTGCAATTTTTTATAGCTAAGAATCAAAGGTACTACAAATAAAAAAGTTCACCATTCTACAAGCCTAAAAAGACATGTAGCATTTTTGCCGATGATTGATCATTCGTAGCATATATTAGCAGAATATTTAATTGATAGGTCTCCAAATGTCCATTTCATCCAAATTATTAGACAATGCAGTAGCAAGTTTTGCATCTCTTCCAGGAATAGGTAAAAAAACTGCACTAAGACTTGTATTGCATTTAATCAATAAAGAGAAAAACGATATTAAAAATCAATTTATCGAACCATTAGATCGGTTGATTGACGATATTAAATTTTGTACTCAATGCTACAATTTATCTGACCATGATCTTTGTGGAATTTGCACTAATCCTCATAGGAATCAAGGGTTAATATGTGTAGTAGAAAGTATAAGAGATGTATTAGCTATTGAAGAAACTGGGCATTTTAATGGTGTATATCATGTCCTTGGTGGTGTTATCTCTCCACTGGAAGGCATAGGCGCTGATGATCTTAATATAGAGGGGCTAATGAGTCGACTTGAAAATGATGTAGAAGAATGTATCATGGCGATCAGTCCTACTATTGAAGGTGAAACAACTATATTCTATCTCTCTAAAAAACTGAATGAAAAAGGAGTAAAGGTTAGTCAACTTGCTAGAGGCATTTCATTTGGTGGCGAATTAGAATATGCTGATGGACTTACCTTAGGTAAATCATTATTAGGAAGAATTCCATATAATGTACAGAAATACTAAAACTGCAGAATCACTCTATGGCTACAAATGAGTTAGCTATAATTATTGTTAACTATAATGTGAAGGCCTTCCTTCATTTTTGCCTTCAGTCCGTCTATGCAGCAACTACTGAGATTTCTAGGCAAATCATAGTAGTGGATAATCAATCAAATGACGACTCTGTAAGTTTTGTCAAAAAAAAACACCCAAATGTCACTCTTATCGAATCCAACGAGAATGTTGGGTTTTCAAGAGCATGTAATATTGGTCTTTCTCACAGTAAAGCTGAATATGTCCTATTTCTTAATCCTGATATGATTCTTGCTGAAGACTTTTTTATCAAGTGCAAAACTCAATTTGAATCTTCTGAAAATATTGGAGCATTAGGAATCAAATTATTAGATGGTAAAGGTATGTATCTCCCTGAATCAAAAAGAGGCAACCCAACTCCACTCAATTCATTTTTTAAGCAGATTGGTATTTATCGACTTTTTAAAAAATCAGCATTTATTAATGGCTATTACTTGGGCAATCTCTCAAATACAGAAATTCACGAAGTAGATATACTTACAGGAGCGTTTTTCTTTTCTAAGACTAAAATTATTAATGAACTAGATGGTTTTGATGAGCAATTCTTTATGTATGGAGAAGACATTGATCTTTCTTTCCGAATACAAAAGAGAGGATATAAACTTGTGTATCTACCTACATCATCTGCAATTCACTTTAAAGGAGAAAGTACTACTAAATCTTCACTAGACTATTATCGATCATTTTTTGGATCAATGAAGTTGTTCGTGGATAAACACTATTCATCCTCCGGACGTACAGTTTTCAATTTACTACTTACCATTGGTATTCTTTTTAGTGCTCTTTTTAACTTAGTAAAGAGAATGCTTCAGATCTTATTCTGGCCTTTGATGGATGGAATCATATTGACAATAGGACTGTGTTATATAGCACAATACTGGGCTATTTACTTCCATCAAAACCCTAATCACTTCGAATCTAAGTCTCTTTTGCTAACTGTAGGAGCTTATGCTTTAATTTGGATTTCTAGTTTATCCATTCATGGCCATTATCACAGATATGCAAAATCTTATGCCACCTTCAAAGGGCTAGTAAATGGCCTTATTTTCATCCTTATCATTTATGCTTTAATGGGCAATTCATTGAGAAGTTCAAGAGCAATAATCTTATTAGGATTTATTTTCGCTTTTTTAATAATCCCAATCATCAAATGGTTGGTTATCCATATTTTTCACTCAAAATGGAATAATAAAATCATCATTGGGTCGAAAAATGAAGTTTTATTAGAAACCCTTTCAAAAACAGGTCTCAAACCATCTAAGAGTAAAAATGCCTTCAATAAATTGTATATAATTGGCGTGAAGCCTTTCCATAAAATTATATCAGAAATCAAACAACTAGAAGGTAAAATGAAACCATTCTTCTGGGACGAAAAGCATTTACTTCTAATCAGTAGTTTTGACAAAAGAAAGCCTGGTCTGAGCCTAGATGGATCAAATTTGTACAATATAACAACCCCATCCGCTATTTTTTTCAAAAGGTGTTCAGACGTTATTTTGTCTTTTTTGCTAGTTTTTATTTTTCCTTTTAGCCTTTATTTGACAAAAAGGAACAACTATTACTTTTCAAATATTTGGAAGATTATTTCTGGTAAATGGACCTTAATTTCCTATTCCGACTTAAATGAACGATTCCATTCAGAACTTCCAAAGTTAAAATCTGGCTTTTGGCCTTATGGAAAAACTCAGAATAATAAGGAACAACTTTTGCGTATAAAAGAATACGCCTTGCATTATAGTGTGTTAAAAGATATAACCATACTTGTTTCAGAATTCAAAAATGTAATTGGCTATTTAGCAAATCGTAATGATCACTAAAGAAGAAATACAAAAGCTCAATCAAAAGTATAAGGCTGAGATCATCAGACATCGGCATCACTTGCATGCTCATCCTGAATTGAGTTTTAAAGAAAATAATACTAGTCTTTATATTCAACAAGTACTTTCTGATCATCATATTTCCTATACTTCAGGATGGGCTGATACGGGAGTAGTAGCATCTATTGGTAAAGGCCCCAAAGTCATTGGCCTCAGAGCAGACATAGATGCCCTTCCTATCAAAGAGAAAAGCGAAAAACCTTATGCTTCTCAAAATGAAGGTGTCATGCATGCCTGTGGACATGATGTACACACCTCTTCGCTATTAGGAGCAGCAATTATTTTGAAAGAAAAAGAGGATGAATTACCCTTGACGGTAAAATTCATTTTTCAACCAGGAGAAGAAAAACTCCCTGGAGGAGCATCAATTTTGATAAAGGAAGGAGTATTAAAGAATCCTGATATAGAATTGATTATTGGACAACATGTCCATCCAGAATTAGAAGTAGGTAAAGTTGGTATTTGTGGAGGACCATTTATGGCCTCAGCTGATGAACTTCACATCACTGTCACAGGTAAAGGAGGACATGCCGCCATGCCAGAATCATGTGTAGATACCATCATGGTAAGCGCTGAAATTATTTCAGCATTACACAAAATCACAGGTAGACATGCACCAAAAGAAGCTACCTTACTCACCATAGGAAAAATCAATAGTACAGGTGGCGCTACAAATATTATTCCTGATGAAGTGAAAATGAAAGGGACGTTCAGAGCTTTCAATGAAGATTGGAGAATGCAGGCACATGAATTAATCAAACAAACAGCTGAAGGGATAGCATTAGCTCATGGTGCTCGATGTGAAATGAACATAATCAAGGGCTACCCCTATTTACATAACAATGAGAATCTTACAAAACAGGTCAAAAAAAACATCCAAGAATATCTAGGTATTGAAAATACAATTGATTTACAAAAGAGAATGACGGGAGAAGATTTTGCATTTTACTCCCATTTAATTCCTGCATGTTTCTATCGTATCGGCACAGGAAATGTATCAAAAGGGATTACATCGGGTGTTCATACTAGCACCTTTGATGTAGATGAACGTGTATTTGGACATAGCAGCGGACTGATGGCTTGGTTGGCCTTGAATGTATAATACATTTAACCCAAAAAACTCTTTAAGACGTAAGTCAAAATTGACATATGTGATCAGCTTGATGTGCCAGGTAATCATATCATGTCCAACAAATAATAATTTTAGATCCTAAAGTTTCCGCAATCACCATCCTAAGCTCACCTCAAGCTCTTGATAAAAGTCATTGGGTTTTCTCCTGTAACTTTTTTAAAAACTCTATTGAAATATGAGAGGCTTTCAAATCCACATTCAAAGCATGTTTCAGTCACATTCTTACCTTTTGCAAAAAGCCTTTTTGAGATATTAACTCTGTAGTGATTCAAAAACTGTGTAAAGGTAAGTTTGGTCATTTTCTTAAAATATCTACAAAATGCTTCTCTGGACAAACCACAAATCAACGCCACTTCAGCTATGGCTATTTTTCTGTGATAATTTTCATCTATAAACTTGTAAATGGCTTTTAGTTTTTCTTGTTCTTTTGAAGAGTACTGGTTTTGATATGGACGATCATGTAGAAGTGTACGTCTTTCATCTTGAGCTAGAATATGAAAGATTTCTAAAACCTCAATAAATTGCTGGAATGCAGGTAAAGTATGTAATCTTTTTATTCTTTTCGCCACTAAATACTTCACAGGTTCAGAAAAAGAAATACCACAAGCAGCTTCCTCAAAAAGATGAGCCACAGCACTCATCTCGGGGCTAATAGCCAATGACTGATCTATAAAATCCGCTCTTATCTGGAGTACGTACTTTTGGTAATCATCTTTAATACCATAGTCAAAATTAAGATGTGGAATATTGGATCCAATTAAAACCATATCATCGTGCTTCCACTTTCCTGAATGATTGCCTATGTATCTTGTATTTCCACTTCCCTCAATAAATACCAATTCAAATTCTGGATGAAAATGCCAAAGAAAAAAATCATTCAATTTAGGATTTACCAAAATCCTAAATGAACTATCAGGAGGAGTATTAATTTCTTCAAACTGGATATTCACTCGTTAATATTGAATGTGTATCGTCATTTTTAGTGACTTTGACAAATCTTCTATTTATATAACAATTGAACTAATCTATGTATTTGTGAGCAATAATTAGTAGCAATATGTCAACATAATTCAAATAATCATCAACATTCTTCTTAATACTCACTCTCAATTCTTAGATCTTTACTTTAGAAATAATGACAATATATTATGATGAACTCTAAAACCATGGCACCTAATAATGCCCACAAAGAAATACCCGGTAATCCATCAACTGCAAAAAGTAGTAAGAAAAAACTCAATGACAGATCAAATGGAAAACCATTGAGAGTAATGAGTGAGGAAGATTGGGACTTTTGGACACACAATGGTTACATAGTCATAAAAAATGCTATTCCAAGAAATCAAGCTCTAAAGACGGCAGACTTCATTTGGGAGTTTGACGAAAAGGATCCAAATGACAAAAGTACATGGTATACACCTCCAAGAGCAGAAATGGAGATGAAAGAACTCCGAGGTACAGGCATGGTGGAAGTCTATAATAATCAGATGCTATGGAGCAACAGACAGATGCAAAGGGTATATGATGCATTTGTGGATATATGGGGAACAGAAGAATTATGGGTAACTATAGATAGAGCAAATCTCAACTTCCCAAAACTGGAAAAGAAAGGAGCAAAAGGATTCATACATTGGGACTATGATCCAGATACTAAACCTCAAAATGTACAAGGGGTATTGGCACTAGCTGATCAGTTGGACCCTAATATGGGAGGTTTCCAATGTATTCCTGAGCTTTTTCGAACTTATGATAGTTGGAAATTAACACAACCTGAGGGTCGAGACAAATTTCAACCGGACATTACAGGGCTAGAAGATCATATCGTAAAAGTAGCATTGGAGGCAGGAGACCTTCTTATTTTTCATAGTGCTGAACCACATGGCATCAGACCCAATCTTTCTGATGATAAAATCCGAATTGCTCAATACATATCCATGATGCCTGCTGAAGAGGAAAACGAAACCCTCAGAGAATGGCGTGTTAACTCATGGAAAAACAGGATAGCACCAGAAGGCTATGCCTTCCCAGGAGACCCTCGCAAATGGGAACAAAATAAATACGGAAGAGCTATCCTTAGTGAATTAGGAAAAAAGTTACTAGGTCTTAGCAGTTGGAAATAATGAATTTATAAGCGGGCATACATCTTCGATGGTCTAGCCTTGCTAATTTTAATTCAATACCTTTAATCAAGAAGACATCAATATGCAGATTAAAAGTTTTGGAAAAATTTTAGCACAAATCATAGTGGGCATCCTGTTATTGACACTCACTTTGTCATTCAGTTACAACGATCCTACGAACTGGTCTGACTATCTCCTATCATTCAAGGAATGGAAAAAAGAAAGGGTTGAAAACCTGAAAAAGCCAATGGGTTATCTGAGTATGACAGGATTGTATTGGCTCAATGAAGGAGCTCAAAGCATGGGATCAGATACAGACCACGACTTAGTTTTTCCATCAGAATTACCTAAAGATATTGGTCAATTGAATTTAAATAATGGCAAATTATTCTTCGAAACAGAGAGCAGCGAAATAATTATAAATGGAGACTCATCATCAGATCAATCCATAAATAGTGATGCAGATGGTGAAGCTTCAATGTTTAATTGGAATTCTCATTTTTGGTATGTTATTAAAAGAGGAGATCAATACGGTGTTAGATTAAAAGACACTTTGGCTGATGCTCGAATGAATATTACCGATGTCCCTACATATAAACCCCATCAACAATGGGTAATTAAAGGAAAATTTGAAGCAAGTACTGAAAATTCAAAAGTGTCAATAACTAATAAAGTTGGAATTACATATGATAAAGATTTAGCAGGAAGTGTTGTATTCCAATATGATAATGAAGAGCATGATTTATTGGCCACGACTAGTGGAGAGCGGCTTTTTATCGTGTTTGCTGATCTAACTAATGGGACTAAAACTTATGGAGGAGGCAGGTTCTTGTATGTCGATATTCCTGAAAAAGGGAATGAAGTAATTCTTGACTTTAATAGGGCAGAAAATCCGATCTGTGGATTTAGTGATTATGCAACATGCCCATTACCTAGACCAGAGAATTTTTTGCCATTTGAGGTGGATGCTGGAGAAAAGAAAGTGAGATAGTAACACTCAAGTGTAATAATCAATTTCTAGATTGACTAGCTTGATTCAATATTTCCCAATATCCATTGGCAAGTGTTCCTCTTTCAAAAAAGCCTTTAGCTTTTATAAGATCATGCATTCTAGGTAGATTATAACATGGCACTCCCATTAACATATGATGTTCTGCATGATAATTTACATTGTGAGGAGCAAAGATCATTCTCTCAAAGACATTAGCATAGGTCGTACGTGTATTTTCATAAGGATCTTTAGGGTGATTTACCATAGAATGTTCAGCTATAGATCTCACTCTTGTACTGAACTGAAATGCGGTCAAGTATGCTCCTACCCACAACAAATAAAGGAAAGGGCTAAAAATGGATAGAACAAGAAATAGAATAATATTAGCAACTAATGGTCCGATTAGATTTTTATAGGCAGTTCTGAAAAATTCTGCCCATGATCTTTTTGATTGGTCTATGCTTTGAGGATTATTTCCTTGGTCAAATTCTAGGTATCCCAGATGCATCATCATCAGGGCTGTGAAAGTCTTGACTCCTGTAAGTCCACTTAAATCTCTAAATATCTTTCTGGAAAGACTTTTTTTACCTGCTGGAAACCCTTTGGTCAAATTCGTATCAGGATCTTCATCTAAGCCTGTGTGCACATGATGTCTCACATGATAAGGTCTATATCTCAACATATCAGTCCATAATGGGTAACCACCAAACCACTTTCCGAAAAAATCATTTAAACCACCCGAACGAAACAAAGACTTATGAGAAGAATCATGCATCAAAACTGAAATTCCTAACTGTCTTCCCCCTAAAACAAAAAGAGCGATAATCACAGTGAACACATTTGGCCATTGAAAAACTACTGTAAATGTTATTACAATTATCCCCCAAGACTTCAGGACCTCCCACAGACCTCTCAAGTCACGTCGCGTGAGCAATTCTTTTTGTTCTTCTTCAGAAAGATAAAGTGACGCATCAGGAATGTTCATAGCTATTCAAAACTGGTACAAAATAAAATTACAGTATCACAATGATATAAATAAGGTCAGATTTTGAATTTATCTTGGTTTAACCGTTATAAAAGGGGTGAAATAAAGAAGATTCACACTAGCTTTCCTTTTACTAAAAGTGAAGATTTGATAGATTGTTCTTTAAGGTGTAAAAATTTATTTCTTCCCTCATCTTGTTTGAAATTCTCAAAATCACCTTCACTTTCAAATTCAACTATATGAACCTCATAGGGAGTTTCAATACAACTTTCTATTATCGACTTTTGATCAGGCCTAACTCTCAATAAAAGCCTTCCATTGTATTTGGTGATAATAGGAATGGCTACTTTTTCAAACTGATGAAAAACATCTTCTTGGCCTTCTTTGTTATAGATCAGTTGCGTTAAATAAATCATATCCTTTTTAATACTCATTCAATTAGTATTTCACTTTACAAGGGACCAATCTCCTGAATACTCCCAAAGGCCTAAATCATTTGTATCCCAATCCAATGTATAAAATACATCATCAACATATCTCTTGATATTCTGTGTAGCAGAATCATCAATTTGATCTTGATTGATATGAACAGATACCTTATTTTTTTTAAGGAGAATACTAGAACCAGAATTGTCGTCCCATTTGTATCCTTTTTTAGCCTCATTACCAAAATACTTAGTAAAGGTATTTTTCATTTGAGGTGTAAATTTCTTAGGATGAGTTAATTCTAAAACAATAACTTCTTGATTTACTTTGAGATCAAGCTTGACATCCTTTTCGAGTTTAATCTTAATTTTCTTTTCAGATTTGCTCTGTTTAGATTTTTTAGAAACTTGATGACTTTGTGTTAATACCATGGTAGAAGTGAGTAAACTTGGAAACACAAGCATAATTGATTTCATAATTATTTATTTTAATTGATAATAATTATTGAAATTCAATTGCAATGCCAAAGAGTTACTAATTGAAGATCACAATTTTATACATATTATAATAAATAATATTGTACGATTTCATACAGCTTTGTCTGATATTAAATCCAAATGAATAGGCAGATGGAATGCATTAACCTGAAGGACACAGATATGAAACTGTTACTTGTTTAATTTTCTATTAACTTGATAATCTCTTTATCCATAGGCTTGACCTTTGATGGAAAGTGAGCCAAAAGTTCACCATTACCATCTAATAAGAACTTATTAAAATTCCAACTCACTTTATTATCAGAATGTCCATTCAGATCTTCATCTGAGAGCCATTGATAGATCTCATGCGCATTTCTTCCTTTAACTTTCACCTTTTCTGTCATTGGAAATGTAACTCCATATTTCACAGTACAGAAACTAGCTATTTTCTCTTCATTTCCAGGCTCTTGAAAAAGGAATTGATTGCATGGTACTCCAACAACTACAAGCTGATCTTTATAAGTCTGATATAATTCTTCTAGTCCTTCATATTGATAAGTGAAACCACACTTGCTGGCCACATTTACTATTAATATTTTCTTTCCTTCAAAATCCTCAAAGTCGATAAACGCATCACTGTCTAATGCTCTAATTTTAAATTGATGTATTGAAGTGGCTGTGATAGTGCTTTGCATAGGTGAAATTATTAAATAGAGTAAAAGATAAATCATCCTCATTGAAAGGGAAATTCTTAGTAAAAAGTTCAATATTATATCCAAATTAACTTCATTTATTTGATTGGGACGAAAGAATCAGAATGGGAACTATCTTTTCTGATGAAAAATAAAGCCATTAAACTTACAACTCCCATTACAAGAAATACTATACGAAAATTTAAGTGATTGTTATCATATATCTCTGCCCCTAATAAAGCTCCGGTACCTATGGCAAATTCCAAACCTATAAAAAGAGTGGCTAAAGCCTTACCTCTATTGTCATCATTACTTCGATCCACTGTCCATGCAAATACTACAGGAATGGCAATACCCAAAGAAAAACCAACAAACCCAGAAGCAGCAATTAATACCATTGGACTTGCTGAAAATCCAAAAAGCATATATGAAAATGCTAAAATCACAACGGCAATACGCATTACTATAGTACGCCCATAGATATCAGAAAGTCGACCTGCAAAAAGTCTTGATAGAATTGCACAAAAGGTAAAACTCGAGAAGAACATACCCTTATTCTCCATGCCTAGATAAGTACATTGATCAGGAGTCACAGTGATCAGTGCACCAAAACCCATATAAGACAAACCACAAACCAATGCTGGCAAAATAGAGTCTCTATTGATCCATTCATCTTTTTTCAATAATAATAATGAAGGTGAAAATTGCTTCTTTTCTATGACCGTCTCTTTGATTCTAATCAACAATAGTAGTGATATCAATGCCATAAACGAAGAGGCATAAAACATTACATCCAGAGAATAATTGATTGCTAAATGACTTCCAATTGGGGGAGTAATAGAGGATCCTAAATTAATGCTCACTCCTATAATGCCCATAGCTTCACCTCTTCTATGAACTGGGACAATATCTGCTACATAAGCCGTAATGGCTGTGGGAGCAAACCCAGTAGAAAATCCATGAATTAGTCTTAACAACAAAAAACCACTTACTGAGGCAAGTAGTGGATAGATTAAGCTACAAATGATGCATACTAGTGCGCCTAGAACAATAATAGGCTTTCGACCAATTGTATCTGTTAACTTACCACTAAAAGGTCTGGAAAGTCCGGCTGTCAATGTGAAAAGAGCAATAATGAAACCTTTGAATTCCTTGCCCCCCATACTTTCTAGATAAGAAGGTAATTCAGGAATAATCATGTTGAAGCTCCCACCAAAAAAGCCATAGCTTATGCAAAGTGTAATGAAAGCAGGGGTGTATAATTTTTGATGATCCATGAATGATATGAGGGCACAAACATAGAAAAACTAGAGATGGAGACACAATACCTAAGAAAACAGTTATTCAGCGTATAATTATAATCTCAAGTTCTTTTCTTTTAACCTTTCAAAGCTCCACGGTCTTACCAGTCTTAAATGATTCATCAGCAGCAAGAACTATTCTAAGACTATTCACAGCATCCCTCATATGCTCATTTAAATCTTTGTCTTCTTTTATTGCAGACAGCAGATATTCTTGTTCAAGGCGACAAAGACCGTCATGATCAGGCTCATCACTCATATCCAGAATCTCATCAGGCTTTAAGTATTTTCCATTTTCATCTGCCGCAGCGTGATGTACTTTTAGGCCTCCTGTGTTTACATGACCTTCTACATCAGATGAATCATGAAATTTATCTACAATACTTACACATCCTTTAGGGCCCATTACGTCCTTTATGAAAAATGCAGTTTCACTGATCATAGGTCCCCACCCTGCTTCATACCAACCCACAGATCCATCATCAAAAGCCACCTGTAGCTGCCCATAATTGTACATATCAGAAGGTATCTCATCTGTTAATTTAGCTCCTATAGCACTTACTCTAATTGGATTTGCATTGGTCATGAGGCACATAATATCTACATAGTGTACTCCACAATCCACTATTGGTGACATTGTTTTCATCAGCTCTTTATGGGTATTCCACTCCGACCCAGAGCTTTGCTGATTGAGGTTCATCCTCATCACTAATGGCTTCCCTAAAGATTGTGCTACCTCAGTGAATTTTGCCCATGCTGGATGTACTCTAAGGATATATCCGATTACTAGTTTTTTATTAAGTTTTGTGGCCATATCTACAATGGATTGAGCTTCTTCTACTGTATTAGCCAGAGGTTTTTCTAAGAAAACATGAGCATCCGCCTTTAGACTTTTGATCGCATATTCTGCATGTGTCTCTGGATATGTATTGATAGAAACTACATCAGGTTTGGAATCAGAAAGTGCTTTATCAAATGATCCGTACATAGGCAGTCCTCCTAGCTCTTCTGAGAGTTTTTCTCTACTTGCCACTCCTCTGCTTACTAATCCAACAATCTCAAAATCATCCATTGCATGATATGCTCTAGCATGAGAGGTTCCCATATTTCCGCACCCTACAACAAGTACTTTTAGCTTTTCTGTCATTCTTACTTCTATTACCTATAATAAAAAAGGAAAAGGTAGGAATGAATTCTCTTATGGGCAAATGGTTAAGAGAATAAATAATTGAATGAACTTTTACAAAATAATCCTTCGATAGTTGCTCTAAAACCTAAAAGGAGAATTGTCTAATAGGCAATTATTATCTCTACACTTGTAGAATTACTATTATTGTTCTATGTTTGTAGAATAATAATATGCAATGAAAATAAAATTGTCGAAAACTGAGGAGCAACTGATGCGCCATCTTTGGGATCTCGATAAGGCGTATATGAAAGATCTTATTGATCAATATGATGAGCCTAAACCGGCTAATACAACAATAGCCACACTTCTTAAAAGGATGCAGGAAAAAGGCTATGTAGCGTATAATGCTCATGGAAGAAATAGAGAGTATTACACATTAGTCGATAAGAGTGATTATTCTAAAACAGAATTTCAAGTATTGCTAAAAAACTTCTTTGGTAATTCTACGGGGCAATTTGCTTCTTTTTTTACACGTAATTCCAATATGTCACAAGAAGAATTAGAAGAGCTAAGACACATTATCGATCAAGAAATATCTAAAAAGAAGTAATCATGATCATATATCTTATTAAATCAGCTCTGATCCTTTCAATTGTCCTAGTTGGTTACATGGTTTTTCTTGAAAAAGAAAAAATGCACCAATTCAATAGATTCTACCTTTTGCTAGGTCTAATTATTGCCTTGATTGCGCCCTTAGTGACAGTAGGATATCTTGAAAGCACAGAGGTTCCGGCTAAAACTAGTACTGCTGTGGTGACCAACTTCGAGACTTCATTATCTCCCGTATTGTCCCAGTCCTTTGATTGGACTTCCATTATACTATTGGCATATTTTGTTGTCTTTAGCTTTTTATCAGTAAGGTTCTTGAATAATGTTATCGACTTTATTAAGACAATAAAAAATTCAGACTCCACTACTTATAGAAAAAATAGACTTGTGCTTGTAGAGAAAAGGGTTCTACCTCATACATTTCTCAACTTCATATTTCTTAACAAGGATGATTACCAAAACAAAAGAATCGAAGAGGCATTATTTACCCATGAAATGACTCATGCCCAAGAGCTTCATTCTCTAGACGTGTTACTAGTAGAACTTGCCAAAGTTGTATTCTGGTTTAACCCAGTACTACTTTGGTATAAAAAAGCTATCCAACTCAATCATGAATTTATTGCTGATCAGAAAGTGATTAATTCATTGATTAATACTAAAGAATATCAATCATTGCTTTTGCAAAAAGCAAGTGGTAATAAAGAAATTTACTTGGCCAGTAATATCAACTTTTCATTAACTAAAAAAAGATTACAAATGATGACTAAATCACATTCAAGATGGAAAGCCATTCTATATGCTGGCTTATCTGTCCCTTTATTTATTGGATTGTTTATGAGCTTTGGACATTACGCCATAGCTCAATCTAATTCATCTGAAAATGATATAAAACAAAAAGAAGAAATCTTCAAGAACACGACTATTGTAATTAAAGAGGATGATGAAGACAAAGTATATAAAAGCTTTGATCATTTGCCAGATAAATACAAAAAAATGATTCCTCTACCACCACCGCCTCCTCCTGCACCAGAAGGCAAAAAGTCAAAATTTTCATTGCCTCATTTTGACATGGTTCACTATGACGTAGGTACAAATTCTTTAGTAGATATCTCAGGAGATGAGCTTCATTTTCCACACCCACCTGCTCCTCCAGCAGCACCGATGCCGCCAAATGCAGCTGCACCCGTAGCAGCTCCTGCAGCACCTGTTCCACCAGCTCAACATTCTCCTCTTCATGAGAAAGGATTAAAAGCACCGAAAGGGCCAAAAACTGTAAAGGCACCGAAAGCGCCAAAGCCACCAAAAGCAGTAAAACCAGCCAAAGCTTCAAAAGCAATAAAGGCGCCGAAAGCTCCAAAGGGCATTGTGGCACCTCTTCCTCCCCCGCCTCCTCCACCTCCAAATCCAATCGATATGGCGATAGAAATAGCAAAAAATGGAGGGAATTTTATGTTGAATGGCAAAGAAGTGAGTAGCGATAAAGCCATAGCTGCTCTCAATTCAGCTAAAAAAATACAGTCTATAGATGTGAATCAATTCAACGGAAAAGACATGATGCGTATCAATATAAAATGATTAAAAAAAGCTGACAGCATTAAAAACGCTGTCAGCCATTTCCATACCAAATCCATGATAGTGTTATTCTTTATTGAATAACCCTTTTAAATTGTCATTATAGTCTAAATAATAAGAGAATCGCACAGATAGGCTATTAGTTTGAGGTAGTGCTTTGAGTCTAGAAATTCCGTCGCTATAGCCTAATTGTCTATAGTCTGTACTTTGATCTTGGAAAACTCCTGAAATGTTGTTTTTCCATACGACCGCGATTTCACTACCAGGAGCAAATCTCCATCTGTAATCCATATCAACGGTAAATGCTGTAAAGCTCAAATCATGAAACTCGTTGTAGTCACTTGCAGATAATTGTCCTTCTTCTCCTAATACAGAGAAGCCATTGTACTTTACTTTTGACCAGTAATGCCTTGTATTCATATTAAGGCCCATCTTCTGATTAAAAGTGTAACTGATGGTAATATCATTAGATACCGTACTGACATCTCTCTGCCCAAATATGACTTCATCATCACGTGTAGAAGCAAAGCCATGGGCGTTTTTTTCGTTCCAAATTCTTGTACTAAGAGATATGTTAAACTTATCAGTGAATCTATATGTCACTGAAGGTCCTGCCCCATACTCGGACCATCCTGAATTTTGCCCATACTTAGAATATTCTATCCATGTATTGAATCGCAGCTTTTTTCTTCTATCTGTACCTATCCAAAATCCACCATTTATATTAGCAGGTCTTTCATAATACCTCCCTTCCATTCTAGGCTCGTAAAAGTCATTTCTCTTAGTGTGGACATTCATCCAGCCATTTAATCCTATGAAGGACTTTGTCTCAAGATAGAATCCTGTATTAGCTCGAGCACCTACGAATGCATCAGGTACTATATTCCTTTCGTAATTTGCATTGACCCACATATTAAATCTATTAAATGGTCCAAATCCATCGAGGTCCCTTCTTGACGCAAAGAATGACATTTCTCTAAAATTTCCGAAACGGAAAAATCCTAAATCATTGTGGTTATAGTCCTTACTCACTTCTCTATAAGTAAGTCCTCCTACTATGGATCCACTGAGTTTTTCTACACTCATTCTTGCATCCATTCCATTTACATTATCAGATGCCTTATTAATCAATTGAGAATAGGCCACTTTGCCATTTATCCCATAAGTCTGTTTCTTGTTCTTTAAATTATATGTAGCAGCAGTTACATTGGCATTGTGGAAGTCTTCTCCCCTTCTCAAGACACTGGTATTCGTCAATGAGACAGAACCGTTATTCTTTATGTCCTGATCAAACACGATTATATTATAATTAGTGAATGGCATTTCCACATCTTTGATCTCTTTATCAGATACAGCATCCATCACTGTTGTAGATTTTTCTGCAGCTACAGCATTAAAAACTCCAATACCTAAGCCTTTATCTCCACGTCCCGAAATTTTCGTGGCATTATACAGTTGCTGATTATTACCTACTCTACGACTATAAAAGATTCCAGACTTATCAAACATCTCAATGCCTTCTGTAAAGAATGCACGGTTTTCATTAAACCTGACTTCAAATGGACTCAAATTCAAAACTTGATTATCAGACTGTACTTGCCCAAAATCAGGAATCAGAGTCATGTCCAATGTATAGGCATCATTGATACCATATTTAATATCCATTCCCAAATTATATGATGACCCTAGATTATTCTGAGGGTTTCCATCTGGATTATGACTATGCACTCCGTACACAGATGCATAAGGAGTCAAAGATAATCTTAGAGGTGGTTTTATATTTTCGATACCTGTGAGTCGACCTGTTTGATTCAACCATGGATTGTCCTTTTCAAAATCGACATTGTTCCAACAGTATTGTTCCCCAGACATTTGTCGTCTTCTGAAAAAATTCACATCCCATTTCTGGATATCTTGAGATGGAAATCTAATTGCTGAATAAGGTATTTTCAATTCAGCATACCATCCATCTTCAGCAATTCGAGCAGCTCCAAACCACACAGCGTCCCAACTGCTATCTTCATTCTGTGGTGTTACTTTAGCATCAAACTGCACTCCAGTACATGATAAAATGAACTCGAATGCATTGTTCCCATTGCCATAAGTATCGATAATGACTCCAAAAAAATCAGTATTCCCTATTTGATCCCTCAACATGAGCTGAGAGCTGATACTATCAGATGATCCTTCTACCATTTTGGCTGATATATATAATGCATCATCATCGTATACTACTTTGACCTCTGTAGGATATTGCGGAGCTTGATTTGGAATAGGTCTTACAGAAGTGAACTTTGTAGCAATATCTTTCTGATTTGTCCAAGCTCCTTCTTTAAAATTAGCATCAATAGTTATTTTCTCATCTATATGTAATGCTGACACTGTACGCTGCCCATTGATTTTAAAGGCGCTCAGAAGTATGATAAATAATAAAGCAATTTGATTGATTAGACCCAACTTATTAGGTCTTTTTAGGCAAAAAAATATCGAGGGTTTTATCCCTAATTCCTTTTTCATGATGACGTTTTTTTTGAGCAGTCCATACCGCTCTAGCCCCTCTTATTGAAGGTCAAATGAGAAGTATAAACAAGTTGTGATTGTTGTGAATTGAGAGTATAGTCAGGTATGAAGTTAAATTCCACCTCCTGACTATACCTCTATGTTGTGATTGTATTCATGATTAATTTGTGACGTTTGATATATAGAGCGTAAAATTTTCTTAATGGTTTCATTCTTCTAAAGAAAATCTTAATTTTTTTTCAAACGTCATTAAAACTTACAAAGATTAGGTTAATTGATGACGATTTCACCTTTTACATTTGTCTGAATTTTCCTGACCCAGATACTTTCTTAGTGATGGTAGGACTGCCTTTGTAGTATACATTAGCACTACCAGAAATAGTCGCTTTAATAGTATCCTTCACATCGACTTTTACATCACCAGATCCAGATATTGTAATATGGCAAGTATTGGATTTCAGCCCCGAGGCATCCACTTCCCCATTACCACTACTTGTTATTTTTAGCTCATCAGTCTTCCCTTGGAGATCTCCATTACCGTTCCCACTGATGGCATAGAAAATACTGTTAGCATCTGTATTTATTTCAAGATTACCATTTCCACTGATGGCTAGCATAAGACGGTCCACATCAAATTTATTAGTGGTTACCACATTTCCGTTTCCTGAAATCGCAACATTTTCCAACTCCGTCATTGTGATATAAAATTTCAATTTTTTAGCATTCTTATACTTTTTCCAATTTTTATGATCTCGAAACCTAATATTCCAACTTCCGTTTTTTACCTCAGTGTCAAGTTCATCAATTAAGTTTTCAGGCCCTTCTACTCTTACTTTTTGAGTATTTCCCGATGTTAACTCTACATCACCATTAATAGCCAACCCCAATTTGCTGAATGTTTCAATGTCCAATGTTCTACTTGCTACAGCAGAATATTTGTCTAATGATTTGCTCTTAGACTTTGAATCAGCACTTGACTTCTTATCCTTACTCTTTTCTGACAGTGATATTGTTTTTGCTTCCGCTTGATCGTTGGCATTTTGGTACTCCAAAATCTTCTGCTTCTTTTTTGTAGGTACTTCTGTCTTTTTCCAAACCTTCTCTTTTTGTGTCAATTCAGTTTTGTCTGCTTTTTTATCAGCATCCTTCTTTGGATCTATTTCTCCGTCCAATGCATTAAGGCTGAAAATAGAAAGCAAAAATAAAGGTGGAATAAATAGATATTTCCAAGAAGATACGATCGACGATTTTTTTGTGTTCATCATGTCTATTCTGTCTTTTAAGAATGAACTGTTATAGCTCATAGTGATATTAAATGGTTGATTAGATACACTTACTTTGAGTAAGCTCATTTGATAAGAAGACTTCTGGATTCCATTATTCAATAGGCTCTGATCAGTTAGAAATTCAAGATTTCTGCTGATCCCGTTGCGCAATAGCCAAGTGAGTGGATTAAACCAAAACAGGATTACTAGTATCTCCGCTATAATCTTATCTAAAAAATGAGATTGATCAATGTGTATTTTTTCATGTTCTATTATATGGTTGTAGGTATCTTCATCATAATTTGCAGGGTTGATATAAATACTTTTCATAAAGGAAAAAGGCTCTTTATCCTTCACCATTTCTACGATGTTATATTTTCCAGTTTTGAAAGAGTTAAGATTGGATCTGCTTACGACAAGCACAAAGAGCTGCATCAAAAACACTAAAGAAAATATTCCTACTCCTATAAAGTATAGTATCATTAAAATCTTCCCGATGGATGCCCATTGGATTGGGCTTTCAGATTCAGATTGAACTTCTTTTGGATCTAAAGGAATATTTTTCTTCTGTCCTGTTACTGGCTCTTTTACTTTTCCATCTATCAAAACAGGTTCTGCCTCTGAATTTTCTGGAGTAACCAATTTTTCTACAATATTGGTTACAGGTGCATCATTGGTACGCCACGACACATATTCGGCAGGCACATGAATAAGTGGCAAGGACAGAGAAAGAAAAATACTCAACATAATAGTCCATCTATTAAGTCGAAAAAATGTTTCATGTCTCAATGCGACCCAATAAAAAATAGAAATAGCAGATAGCAATATTGAGCTGTGGAGCAGATAGGTGGTCATTATTTGTTGTTTTTGATGGTGGTCAAAATATCTTCCAATTCACCTCGAGATATATTTTCATTCTTCGCAAAATGAGTAACAAGATTTACATAAGAGTTGTCAAAATACTTTTCAATGATATCTCCTACTGCATCAGTCTGATAAGAATCTTTACTTACGATTGGACTGTATCTGAGCATATTACCATATCTCTCATGTCCTATGAATTGCTTCTCTTCTAAGATTTTTAGCATAGTAGAAACTGTGTTGTAGTGGGGCTTTGGCACAGGGAGTGCATCTACAACCTCCTTAACAAATGCATTCTTCAATTGCCATAGGGCTTGCATGATTTCTTCTTCCTTTTTTGTCAATTTTTTCATAGCGAGAATATTATAACAACGAACTTAAAACTAATATTTTAGGAACACAACTATTTTTTTAGTTTTTATACTAACTATTTAGTTTTAGTACTAACAAATTAGTTTGAACGAGTCTTGTTAGATTATTCACTAGTTTTAGTTCTTCCTTAATGAACACTATACACCATGCTAAAAAAGACTTTTATCATTCTCACAATTATACTGGCCATTCTAGTAACTGCCTATATTGGAATAAAGCAATACTTTAAACCCAATGCTGAAACGGTCTTAAATTTTATTGTCGAGAATCCGGACAAAAGTGCCATTACACTTATCCGAAATGATTCACAACTTGCTGATATCAACTCTGACAGAATGATGCCTTTAGCAAGCACAGTTAAAATCATTATAGCAATCGAATATGCTATTCAAGCTGCAAATGGTAAGATTGATCCAAATGAAATGATTGACCTCTCATCATTAGACAGATATGCCGTTGGATATGATGGTGGGGCGCACAGAGCATGGCTCAGAGGTTCTACTGATTTCATGGAAGATGATCAAATACAACTAAGAGAAGTGGCCAAAGGCATGATCAAATACAGTTCTAATGCCAATACTGAATGGTTAAGTGAGCGATTGGGATTAGATAAAATTAATAGCCGTTTGGATAGCTTAGGGCTGAAAGATCATTCTGAAATTTACTACCTAGCTTCCTCAATATTCATTGGAAAGGAAAAATTTCCGGATTTGAATGGAGAAGACTTAGCTCTTGCAATATCAGCGGTTCCATTAAAAGAATATATAGAAGCCACTCAAACCATTCATGCTAAACTCGCTCTTCCTGACACAGCCTACAAGAAGAAAGTCGGTGACCTTAATATGGATGTTCAAAAAGTTTGGTCAGATAATCTCCCCTCATCAACCACTAAGGAGTATGTCAGCATTATGAAAAAGATTAATTCCAGAGAATATTTTAATCCACAAACTCATGAGTACCTAGATGAAGTCATGGAATATATACTTGAAAATCCTGCTAATAAAATCTGGTTAGATCATTCTGGAATGAAAGGAGGGTCCACAGCATTTGTTTTGACCAAAGCGCTCTACGCTACTGACAATGAAGGAAACAAAACTGAAATGGCCTATTTCTTCAATGAATTAGGGCTGATAGAAATGAGGAGGTTAATGAGATCCATGAATGAATTTGAACTAAAGGTTTTACGTGATGACAGATTCAGAGAAAAATTGCCTTTACCTATTCAATCCAATCTTTGACAATCTGACAAGATTTCAAAGTCAATAATATTGAGAATCAACACATCTATAGAATATTAAAAATTATATAATATAATATTCAATAATTAATGTTGCAATATTATAATTCAACAAAATCAAAATGAAATGAGTAATCTTTCCCCCCAAGCACCAAAGCAGAATACTGTAATTATCAGTGTCGTTCTTGTACTTGTAGGATTATTAGGTGCCGCTATAAGCCCAACGATTGCTGACAATGGAGATTGGTTCCTTTTAGCCGGATTTGTGCTTTTACTTCTAGGTGTATATGTAAAAGGATTATAGCAAAATTTTAGTGCCTCGCCATTTATCAAAAATTTCTTGCAGAACGTGGGGCATGATAGAATTAGTAGATCGTATCGATGAATTGCAACTATTTACACCATAAATAAAGTTATCATTTTGCTTCAATTAATTATCTTGCCAATGTGAAATCAAGATTCATAATTATTATTCTCTTTATTGCTATTGCTAGCTTTATCACTGGTGGGTATTTAGCAATAAAAAGTCTGAGAAATGTGGATCAATTGAACTTTATGCTTTACAACGGACCATGGAGGGTGAATCCTTCTATGGACCTAAAGAATACTAAACAACGTGCTCTTATTGCTAAAGTGGGTCTTTTTGCATTAAGAGAATCAGAAGTAATCTATTACACCGCTATTATGGATAGTGACGGAGATCCTCTTGATTCGGACTATGATTATATTTTAGAAGGCAGTGTCCCAAATGCTAGATACTGGAGTTATACTCTTTATGGAAAGGACAATTTCATGATTCCTAATCCTAATAAAATCTATGGTTACAATGACACCTCCATATCTTATACCCCTAAAGACAGTTTAAACCCCGAACTTCAAAATATCAGTCAACCGACTTATACTATGCATATATCAAAAGAAAGGACCGGTGAAAATTGGATTCCTTCTGGCGAAAACAATACCATGGCACTTACCCTAAGATTGTACAATGCTTCACCAGAAGTGTACAATAATCTGACAACTATTCCTCTGCCTTCTATAAAAAGAGTAAAATGAGAAAGGCTTTGATTATAATATTAGCTGCCATGACTTTTGGGTCTGCTGGATATCACACCACCATGTACTTTTTACCCAATTACATATATGCTAAGTTTAAAACCAGAGGCGCAGATACATTCGGAAATCTCCCAAATCAAACAAGAATACTATTAGCTCCAGATGAAAACTCAAGAACGGTTGTCAAACCAAATCCCGATTTTGCCTATGTCAGCACATTCTATGATGTAAGTGAAGGACCAATTCATATCTCTGGATCACTTCCTGATTCTATCTACTGGTCAGTAGCTTTCTATCAACCCAACACGATCAATTATTATGTCAAAAATGACATGCAGTATGGCTCTCCAAATTTAAATATAGTATTGGGAGAAAAGAATCCTCAAGTAGAGAATTCAGAATTTATCAATGCTCAATCTTCAGAAGGGTTTATGCTGATACGTGTGCTGATTACAGATAAATCCTTATCCAATTTGGATCGAATAGAAAACTTATTAAAAACGATCACCATTGAAAAGGTGAAAACTGAATAATCATGTCTTAAAAGTCAATATCTATTCAAGACACATCATACATTTGCACTTTACAATAGAGAAAGGAAATCATTATGATCAAAATCAAAAGAATAGACGACGCTTTCAAACTTGAAGCAACCAATGAAAGAGGGAATATTATCCATACTGATGGAGGTCCTGCTATTGGGGGCTCTAACTCAGCCTATAGGCCTATGGAAGTGCTACTGGTAAGTGTGGCAGGATGTAGTGCTATTGATGTGATTAATATCATGAATAAGCAAAGACAAACTATTGATGATTTTCAAATGGAAATCAGTGGCGAAAAGTTTGAAGGTGGTACTTCATCGCCATACAAGTACATTGATGTTCACTTTATTCTCAAAGGTGATATAAAGGAGAAAAAACTAGAAAAAGCAATGGAACTCACTAGAGACAAGTATTGCTCTGTATTGCACACGCTAAGAAAAGACCTGGAAGTGAACTTTCATTTCACATTAAACTAATTTGCCCTCTTAATCCCGTATTTTAAGTATTAGGAAGTATTCAACTAAAAGAAAACCTAATTTCGCAAATCTATCAAAAGAATGTAGATGAAGGACGCCACAGGTGCTATACGACTACAACCTACGAAGAGTGAATTCAGAGAACATTCTGGCCCTATATTCATGACTTCAAGCTTTCAGTATAGTAGTGCTGAAGAAGCTGAAGCGTATTTCTCTGGCAAAATTGAAGGAGATATATACAGTAGATTTTCTAATCCAAACACTACTGAATTAATAGACAAAATGTGTCATTTGGAACAGTTACCTGCAGGGGTAGCTACGGCTTCAGGAATGGCAGCTATTTTTGCAACACTGAGTGCTCATCTCAAGTCTGGTGATCTTGTAGTGGCATCAGGATCTTTGTTTGGCAATACCCTCTATATTTTACAAAACATTCTTCCTAGTTGGGGCATAGACACGATCCTTGTAGATATAAAAGACAATGAAGGGTGGGTAAAAGCCATAAGCAAGAAGCCCAAAATAGTAATAATAGAGACCCCATCAAATCCAGGTCTACAATTAATAGATCTAGAATGGCTTAGTAAACTCAGCAAACAATCTGGAAGCATTTTCGCAGTCGATAATTGTTTTGCTACTCCTATTATCCAAAAACCTGCTCTATGGGGCGCAGATATAGTAATACATTCTGCTACTAAATTTATTGATGGTCAAGGAAGAGTCTTAGGTGGTATAGTATTAGGAAAAGAGGAATTCATCAGTCCAGTTTTTGACTTCTTAAGACGCACAGGTGCTTCACTATCTCCATTTAATGCATGGATACTTTCTAAAAGTTTAGAGACATTAGAAGTCAGAATGGAAAGGCATTCGAAAAATGCATTTTCCTTGGCTCGAGAATTAGAATCTCACTCTGGAATAACATCAGTGAGCTATCCTTTTTTAGAAAGTCATCCTGATCTAACATTGGCAAAGAAGCAAATGAAATGGGGAGGAGGTGTATTATGTTGCAATCTAAAAGGCGACAAATACCACGCTTTTAATTTTATAAATAGTCTCTCTTTGCTATCTATTACGGCAAATCTAGGAGATACTAGAACCATAGTAACTCATCCAGCCACGACCACTCATTCAAAACTGTCTCCGGAAGAAAGGGCTAAATCTGGAATTACGGATACTACGCTCAGATTTTCAGTGGGTTTAGAATCCATAGATGATATAATTAATGATATTACCGATGCTTTAGAAAAATCTAATATTGAATAACTTAAAACTCGATAGTGATTTTGATCTAGAACTGGGTGGTAGCCTTTCCGATATTAACATCAGGTATCACACTTTTGGCACTTTAAATAATGCCAAGGACAATGTAGTCATGGTGATCCATGCCCTCACTGCCAATTCTGATGTATCCGATTGGTGGAGTGGCCTTTACGGCAAAGGAAATATTTTTGATCCAACTAGTGACTTCATAATATGTGCTAATAATTTAGGATCTCCTTATGGTACTACTTGTGCTGATGACAGAAATCCAAAGACTGGTCAGAGATATGGATTAGATTTCCCCAAAGTAACAATAAGAGATACTGCACTCCTCCATATAAAACTGTTAGATCAGTTAGGAATAGAAAGAGTAAAACTACTCATAGGCGGATCATGTGGCGGAAATATAGCACAAGAAATGGCTATAAATCGTCCATCACAATTTGATTCATTAGCTCTGCTTTGCTGCTCTGCTAAGGAAACTCCATGGGTCATTGCCATACATGAATCGCAGCGCATGGCTATGCATGTAGATTCCACTTTTCATAATAACAATTCGATTGCAGGAAAAGAAGGACTAAGAGCATCAAGAGCCATGGCTCTGCCCTATTACAGATCCCACATTTCATTTGTAGAACGGCAATCAGAGGATTCTGAGGATAAAACTTCGAATTTCAAAGCTGCCTCATATTTAAAATATCAAGGCGAAAAATTTGTAAACAGATTTAATGCGCATAGCTATTACACCCTCCTCAGTGTACTGGATACACACAATGTTGGTCGGGGTAGAGAAAGCATTCCAACAGCATTAAAACAGATTGAATCCAACACAATAATCATAGGCTTTAACTCTGATCTCCTTATTCCACCTGTAGAGCAAAAATATCTTGCAGAACACATCCCATCGGCTACTTATGTTGAAATTAAAACCATTTTTGGTCATGATGCTTTTCTTATAGAATCTGAACATATAAAGACCTCAATCCAACAAAATCTAGATCTCTAGTAAAGTCTATATTATCACTTTAGCACCTATTTCTTTTTTCCCAAGAATCGATTGATAACACTTCCTAGATTTCTAAATTTTCCTTTCCTTTATCCTCCATGCATAAAAACATAAGACTTTATAGCTGGTACTTCGCCACAACTTCTTTCTTGGCATGGATGCCTGTTTTCTTTTTGTTTTTTAGCGAAAGACTTTCACTCAGTGAAGTTTTACAACTTGAAGCTATCTATTATATTTCTGTAGTAATCTTGGAAATACCCTCCGGATATTTCTCAGATAAGATAGGGCGCAAAAAGACACTTTTCTATGGGGCCGTTTTACTCTGTTTAGCGATTACGTTTTACATCTATGGTATTAATTTTTGGTGGCTATGTGCTGGTCAAATAGCTTTTGCAGCTCATATGGCATTCATTTCTGGCACAAATACAGTCTTTCATTTTGAATCATTAAAAAGTGAAAATCTTGAATCTGAATATGGGCAAAGAGAAGCCACAGTTAATAAATGGGCATTGATATCTGGAGGATTTGGGGCACTACTCGGAGGATGGTTAAGTGGGTATGATCTTGTTTATGCCTACTGGTTAAGTTTGCTAGCAGCTATTATTGCACTAGCAATCACCTTTCTTTTTGACGAACCTGAAATACAAAACAAAGAGAAAGCCCAATCTAACATTATCATACAGCTAACTAAATGTGTAGCTTATCTAAAAAACAAATCTCTATTCTGGATCTTCTCACTATATGTAATCATGTATATCATGGTTCACGTTCCATATGAATTTTATCAACCTTATTTAAAATTACTGGAAGATGGGCAATTATTGAATATCTCTTCTGCTCCTGTAATGTCAGGAATACTGTATGCCTTTGCCATGTTTGTAGGCGCATATGCAGCAAGTCAAAGTATAGTTTGGAAAAATAAAATAGGCCTGAATAGATATCTTTTTTTGATGTTTGTGATGATTATTATTGTAATAGGCCTAATGTCATGGATATTGCACCCATTCCTGATTGTGGTAATTATGTTTAGAAGCTTTGGGTGGTCAGCTGTTAAGGCCCCATTATTTGAAGTAATTACACCCCAGATTGATTCTGGCCAAAGGGCAACATTCCATTCTCTGATGAGCCTTGTAAGTCGGTTAGGTTTTTTTGGTTTGCTTTTCGGATTGTCTATGGTTACAACTTCGGGTGAAAACTCTTCATGGGAACAATTATCATTGCTCTTAAAAATATGTTTTGGATTAGGACTTTTAGGTGGTATTTTACTCCTAGTATCGAACAGAAATCAAATGAAAAGCACTACTTTTAATGCTGTAAAAGATTAATACATGGAAGCTTACGCAACAGCATTAACCTACGCGATCCCAGGGTTCGTATCACTTATCCTCATAGAATTCTTTGCCAGTAAAATTATGGGGCGTTCTGTGAATAGAGCTATGGATACTATTTCAAGTCTGAGCTCGGGTATGACTAATACACTAAAAGATATGCTCGGCCTCTCTATAGTCATAGTGAGTTATGGTTGGATGGTAGATCGTTTTGCATTTTTCGATATTCCTGAATCTACAGGACTTTTTCTGTTGGCTTTTGTGATGATTGATTTTGCATCTTATTGGTCTCATAGATGGAACCATGAGATCAATGTCTTTTGGAATAGACATATTGTGCATCACAGCAGTGAAGAATTTAATCTTTCATGTGCTTTGCGCCAAAGTATCTCAGGTATTGTAGGAGTGTATTTCTTCTTATATATTCCTATGGCATTAGTAGGTATACCAGGCAAAATCATTGCAATTACAGCCCCTATTCACCTCTTTGCACAGTTTTGGTATCATACTAAACTGATTAACAAAATGGGAATACTAGAGCATATCATTGTTACTCCATCTCATCATAGAGTACACCATGCTATTAATGCAAAATATCTGGATAAAAACTATGCCGCCATATTCATCATTTGGGATAAAATATTCAACACTTTTCAAGAAGAACTGCCTGAAGAACCAGCAGTATACGGAGTGAAACGCCAGGTGAAGACTTGGAACCCAGTACTGATTAACTGGCAACATATGTGGTTACTTCTCCAAGACTCATGGCGTACTCAAAACTGGTGGGATAAAATCAGATTATGGTTTATGCCTACAGGATGGAGNNATTCCCAAATAAGAAAAATGTGACACCCAGATATGATCAGATAGCAATTAGCTCGATGGCTAAAAAAAATAAATTATATCAAATATTATCTCCTAACAAAAATGATCAGGGAGTCTGGATACATCAAAACGCATGGTTTCATATAGGTGAATACGTTGAGAAATCTAAAGATGAATATATTTTAAAAAGTAGAGGAAACGGAATCTACTTTTTTGTTATTGAAGGGGAAGTGAATATTAACGACCAGCAACTTTCCAAAAGAGATGGTATGGGCATATGGGATATTGATCAAATTAATTTTGAGGCAAAAGACAATTCTAAAATATTACTTATGGAAGTTCCACTTGAAATTAATTAGAAAATCACTAAATTTGTTTGATGTCTGACTATACTGTTGCTGTTAAATATGCTATGTTTTTTTTCATGGCAACTATGCTAATAGAATGGGTTGCTTCAAAAATATTAAAGCAGAAAGTCTATAATTTACCAGATACTATTTCAAGTATTAGCTCTGGAATGACCAACAATATTAAAAGTATTTTAAATTTATCTGTAGTTATAATTAGTTACCAATGGATGTATGAACATTTTTCAATATTCCAAATTAGCTCTTCATGGTGGGTATATATTTTGGCATTTTTAGGAATAGATTTTGCAAACTATTGGACACACAGATGGAACCATGAATATAATATACTTTGGAACAGACATATTATTCATCACAGTAGTGAAGAGTATAATTTAGCTTGTGCTCTAAGACAAACTATTTCATCTGTATTTCAAATATATTTCTTTTTATATATTCCTCTAGCATTACTCGGCATCCCACCCAAAGTAATAACCATACTTCTCCCCTTACACTTATTTGCTCAGTTTTGGTACCACACTAAACTTATAAGAAATATGGGCTTTTTGGAAAAAATAATTGTTACTCCTTCACACCATAGAGTTCACCACGCTATTAATGATATTTATGTAGATAAAAATTATGCCTCAATATTTATATTTTGGGACTTTATGTTTGGGACTTTTCAAAAAGAATTACCAAGCGAAACACCTGTTTATGGTATTCTAAAGCCAGCAAGAACTTGGAATCCTATTTATATAAATTTCATGCATCTCCTTCAGCTTTTCAAAGATGCCTTAAGAGCTGGAAAATGGAAGGACAAGTTAAGGATTTGGTTTATGCCTACAGGATGGAGACCTACTGACGTAGCTGAAGCATATCCCATAGACATAGTGGACAAACCATACGAAATGGTCAAATACGAAAAACCGTATGATCTTGGATTAAAAGCGTGGGCATGGTTTCAGCTTATTTTCACTAACCTTCTGATGTATTTCATGCTGATTAACATTGCGGAATTAAATGTAGCTCACATCACCCTATATGCTACCTTCTTGTTCATCTCTATTTTCGCTTATACCAGCCTGATGGATCGTCATCCTGTAGCAGTTTTTGCAGAAATCACCAAGGTAGGCCTGGGTATTTACATCATCACTCAATTGGGCGGATGGTTTGGATTAGAAGAATGGATCCCTGCTGCAACATTATTTATGGGTTTATATATAGGTATCTCAATGGCTATAACCATTTACTATTCATTTTTTGAAAGAAGAGTTTCAAGCCCCGATCTAGGTACTACTAGTCCGGCTTAATCATATAAGCGATGCAGGAAGCAATATGCCAACTGCAACTATATACTTGACTTCAAAAAACAGAGCCATTTAATTATATCTGCTAAAATGGATATCTTAATTGGCTCAAAATTCCTTTGAAACCATACTTAGATGAAGAGAAGACGATTTATTAAAAATACTGTAGCAGCAAGTGCTGCGATTTCACTTCCATATGCATGCCGCAATTCAAGCTCTGACATTGTCACTCAAATAATTGACTTCACTGCTATCGATTTATCTAATGCTATAAAGAATCAAAAGGTAAGCTGTGAAGAAGTGATGAAAACTTACCTCAAACATATACACAAATACAATCCTACATATAATGCTATAATCAGTATGGTCGATGATGATCAGCTTTTAGCCCAAGCCCAAAAAGCAGATCAATCCCTAGCCAAAGGTGATTATTGGGGATGGATGCATGGAATGCCACATGCCATTAAAGATCTAGGTGCTTTAAAAGGCATAAGGCATACTGAGGGCTCATTACTTTTTAAGGATCGTATTGCAACTGAGGACAGTGCTATTGCAGCAAAGATTAGAAATCAAGGAGCTATTTTCATAGGCAAGACTAATACTCCAGAATTTGGATTAGGATCACAATCGTACAATCCCATATTTGGAGCTACAGGAAGTGCTTTTAATCCAGGCCTTACTTCTGGAGGAAGTAGTGGAGGAGCAGCATGTGGGCTAGGTACTCATATGCTTCCTGCAGCTGAAGGAGGAGATATGATGGGGTCTTTGAGAAACCCTGGAGCATTCAATAATGTGATAGGATTCAGACCAAGTACGACTGTCGTGATGGAAGATGGAGATGCAAATGATCGACTGTTATGGACGTCAGGACCTATGGGTAGAAATACCCGAGATACCATACAGCTTCTACAAACTCTAGCCATCAATCCAGTATTTAATAATTTGAATCCACTTAATCTTGAAGAAGTAAAAATAGGATGGATGGGAAATTTGAACAACTATCTGCCTATGGAGGCGGGGGTGATCAAATTATGCGAGCAAAGTCTAAATATAGTAGGTGATGCAGGTGCAAAGATAGAAATGATGCAACCTCAGTTCGAAATGGCTGACCTCTGGTACTGCTGGACTACTCTCAGGCATCATATCAGATTAGAAAAACTTGAATACTATGAATACCCTCAAAAAAGCGCCTTGCTAAAGCCTGAATTGATTTGGGAGATTGAACAAGGACTTAGTTTTACCGAAGAAGATGTGCTTAGAGCAAATGTCATAAGAACGAACTGGTATCAAGAATTAGACAGGATGTTTGAGGAGTATGATTTTTTAGTATTGCCATCTGCTCAAGTGTTTCCTTATTCAAAAGGAATACACTGGCCCAAAGAGATTAATGGACAAAAAATGGATACTTACCACAGATGGATGGAAGTAGTCATTTTAGGTAGCCTAGGTGGTATTCCTGTTGTCAATGTGCCAGTAGGGTTTGATGATCAAGGAAGGCCGATGGGAATGCAAATTATGGGTAAATTTGGTGATGACAAGAAAGTCTTAGAGTTTGCTTTGGCCTATGAGGAGATTACTGGCTTTTTGGACATTTCACCGAAACTAGAGGTTCTAGACTAAGAAAATTCTCATTCCAAACTAACTGTAGAGATCTTCACTCTACCCAACTAATATCTTCACTAAGAAATACAAAATAGAGGGGCAAAGCAAACAACCCAATCCTGTATAGAAAGTGGCGGTCAAAGCACCATATGGCACTAATTTAGGATCTGTAGCTGCTAATCCCGCTGCTACTCCACTAGTCGTACCTATCAAGCCTCCAAATACCACCGCAGAATGTGGGTTATCTAATTTTATCGCTTTAGCAACAAGAGGAGTACCAATCGTGGTGATTATGGTTTTCACTACTCCTGCAGCAATACTGATGGCAATGACTTCTGAACTAGCACCTAGAGCACCTCCAGTTATAGGACCAACGATGTAAGTACATGCTCCAGCTCCTATCGTAGCGATACTTTCTGCATCGTGGTATCCTAATGTATAAGCTACTACCGCCCCAAAGAAAAATGAGCCAATGACTCCTACAAATAAGGCTATGGTTCCTGCTAAGCCAGCATGTTTTATTTTATCCAAGTCCGCACCCATAGCTGTGGCCACTACCGTAAAATCTCTCAACATCGACCCTCCCAATAACGCCATTCCCGAAAACAAAGGAATATCAGCAATACCCTTTTTCCCTCCAAAGAGTGCTAATCCTAAACCTACCAATATAGCGATTGCAACTCCTGGGATCTTTTTCTTAGTGATCGCATTTGAAAACCATACCGAAAGCAGCATGATACATCCAACAAGAAGAAAACCAAAGATGAGTCCGTTCTTAACTAATACTTGAGTAATTGTATCTATCATGAGTCCTAGTTAAGCGTTGGGGTTAGTAGGTGCCCTACCTATCTTAGACAACACAGGGACTAAATAAAAGCCTGCTGCTGTAGCTGTCAATCCAGCCAGAAGTGCGACCCACCCTCCAGAAAGTGCGGCATGCACATTTTGAGTAGCAGCCATTGCTATAATCACTGGAATGTACATGTTACTCCAAAACATAATCCCTTTAGTCGATGGTGCTTCGATCATGTCATTCCTTTGCAAATACGAGTGTCCCAAAATCAATATGATCATTGCAAAACCAACTCCTCCAATATCTCCATTGAACCCCAATACATCACCCAAAAGGTTGCCCAAAATTTTTCCAACTAAAAAACAAAATGCCAAAAAGGCCACGCCATATATTGTCATGATTTCTCTTTTATATTATTCGACCTGATTTAAAAAAACTTCTTCAGATCATTCTTTGTCACCTTTCCCATCACATTTCTAGGCAAGTCATCTTGATAAATGTACTTCCTTGGCAATTGATACAGAGGAAGTCTTTCTTTGAGCCAATCTTTCAATTTATCTAAATCAATACTATTTCCATCTTCTAGAATTAAACTGGCTCCTATAATTTCCCCCCATTCATCATCGGGTATGCCTACTACTCCACATTCTTTTACTTTAGGATGTTTACGTAGTACTTCTTCGATCTCTAATGCAGAAATCTTATATCCTCCTGATTTAATTATATCCACAGAGTTACGGCCAAGAATTCTATAATTCCCATTTTCGAAAACAGCAATGTCACCTGTTTTAAACCAACCATCACCGGTAAATGTATTCTTAGTCGCTTCTGGTTTTTGCCAATACTCTTTAAATATATTTGGGCCTTTAACTTGTATTTCTCCTGATATCCCTTCATCAACAATTACATCATTTTCATTTGCTAACCTTATAGTCACATTGGCAAGAGGAAGACCTATAAAACCAGAATTACGCGTTCCTCGATAAGAGTTACTGATTGCCATACCCATTTCAGTCATACCATATCTTTCCAATAAAGTTTGTCCACTTATAGATCTCCACGTTTCGAGTACAGACACAGGCAAAGCTGCGGATCCCGATACCATTAACCTAAAGTGCTTTAAAGCTTCAGAAACAGCTATTTGCTCTTCTTGAGGCAAGTCATTCCAGTGAGCTATTAATTTAAAGTATATGGTCGGCACTGCCATGAATAGGTTAACGTCACCCTTAGTAAATACATTGAAAACAGCTTGACTATCAAATTTGGACAAAAACTCACAACATGCTCCACTCCATAATGCGCACAAAGTGACGTTCACAATACCATGTACATGATGCATGGGTAAAACATTCAAAATATGATCATTCTGTTCCCATTCCCAAGATGAAGTAAGTGATGTGATCTGACACTCTATATTCTGGTGAGTAGATACAACACCTTTAGGGTTTCCTGTGGTACCACTTGTGTATAGTATCATAGCCCTACGAGATAAATCCACGTCTGGCAAGATGCCACTTTGATCTGTAAAAGCCTTTAATCTTAAGAACTGATGTTTTGTATTGTCAAATAAAGGAGAAAGTAGCGATTCATATTCTTCTGAATAGATGACTGTCTCAGCTTGAGTATCATCCAGTACATATTGGATGGAAGGCAATGGATGCTTGGTACAAAGAGGAACAGCAATCCCTCCAGCTCTCCAAATACCCCATTGCAGTCGAACATAATCATAACTGGGAGCTACTAAAAACGCAATCCTCTCTTCATCTAAATCAGCCCTTCCTCTCAAAAGTTGATTGGCTATTTTCCTTGATGACTTCAATAATGAGTCATAGGTATAAGACTGATCATTACTCTTTATCGCTACACGTTGTTTGTGATTTTTCGCCTTTTCTATTAGATTAATCATTTTCTGGTATTAGTCTACTCAAAGTAAATCAAATTTCCATTTTTCTGAGTAATCGAAAAAATTCACCTTATCAGAATGGTAAAGGACTTTTTTTAACCTTGAAATGTGAAATGACTAAAACTCTACTCCTATTTTTACAACAGAGCGGTTATACCAAAGATCATAGTTAATTACTATAGGATTCTGCATACCTATATCCATTTCACTTGTTCCTTGTGTTTTTTGAAAATACTGATGAAGAGAAATATGAAAATGCAAACCATTTCTAGAAGGAAAGTGAATCCCTATCCCCGGAAGGATATTCATACCTCCTGATTTCATGGTATTAAACTTATCATCTATAAATGCATATCCTACACGAGTCGATACATATGGCCTTAGCTTTGTTTTCAATGGATAGTATCTTCCATATATCCCAATAGGCCATATTCCATCAGTCTGCCAAAGGAGAGGTTGGGCATTCAGGATATTTTCTTTACCACCTTGAATGCCTAAATAAAATCGAGGATTAAGCCTATATCCTAAGGTAAGTGAGGCATGCCAATGAACTTCTTCACCAGATACCATTCCAACATCTGTCATACCGAATATGCCAGTGTTTTTATATACTTTTTCTTTTTTTATTGTTTTTACCTTTCTATTTTCATAGATGGTGTTGTCCACTTCAGTGATTCCAAAATCAATAGAACTGATAAATTTCTTATTGATATGAATACTATCCATTGATGCTGTACTAAAGAGGTATGATGTATCTGTCACATTGAGAAATTGACCTACTAGTACAGAACCATCTGTAAGTTTTACTACATCTACTTTTGTCCCTTTCTGTGCTGATAATTGATCAGTGGTAAAACATAAAAGTGCACAAATGAAAATAACAGTATGCCTCACCTAGTATGCAATCCAGCTAAGTAAAGAAAATTCATCATCTCCATTGACATCATACTGACCAAACCCTTGAGGACCTGCTATGAGTACTATATCACTTCGTGATGGATGCTGAATGATATCATAGGCTGGAAGGCTAGAATCATATTTCAGTAAATGAAGATTATACCGATCTGTAGCATCGAATATCTTAAGCCCATACTCCCCTTCTCCCACATAAAGTTTATCATTAATCAAAGTCAGTCCATATGGACTCTCCATTTCTATTTGTTGTACTATGGAAGAAGCGGATACATTGCTTATATCCAGAGTCACTAAAGAATTGATATCTCCAGGGCAGTCCTCATCACCAGTACGTAGCGTAAGATAAGCCACATCTTCTAAAGGGTACACTGGATCACATGAAGTAGGGTGCCAAAAACTTCCAGCATGAAAAGGATCGGAAGGATCCACAATACTGAAAATCTCAACAGAATTAGTACCACCTATAAATAGATAATCAGAAGTAGGATATATGGTTTCCATTCGAGATGCAATGTAAAAGCTCTTGATCAAACGTAAATTGTTATCACTTATAACTGAGATTCTTTCATTATTGACCGCATAGACGTGCCCCTTAGCTTTGGTGATTCTATTTACAGACCCTATCGCTTTATTACTACTACCCGCAAATGAAGCAGGCACCGCAGAATGAGGAATAACAGATCTATTATAATCATAGAGCACTTCATCATAGTTATAGATTGAATTCCAAATGCTCTGATCATCATCCTCAACCTCCTCTGTAACTATTTCATACCTAAATCCTATTACAGCATCTCCTTGTCCATTAAGCTGCGTTGATTCAAAATAATTTTCTACACGTCCAGTGATTTTAGGGCTATTGATATCACTGATATCTATTTTGATCATATCATAATAACTTTCAGCATAGATAAATCCATCTGCTACAAAAAACTCTTTGTTTCCAGGTACATTCAGAAAGCTGACATGAGCAGGATGGGTAGGATCACTATTATCCAGTACATGTATACCCTTTCTTTCTTCTCCAATTAATAGAAATTCATCACTTACAAATACTTTCCCTGGATCAGATATTTCTCTTAACCCTTCTACCAAAGGAGTATTTCTGATTTCATTAAGATCCTCATATATGGCTATAGCTTTATTATAAGTCACCTCTGTAGTGCCAAAATCTTTAGAACAAGACCACCACAAAAGAGGCAAAGCGAATAAAATATAAAGTACTTTAATTTTCATGCTAGACATTTACTAAAGAACGATTCATATCATTGATACACATAAAGGTGAATGCTATTTGGGTCTGAAGCAAGACCTGAAAGCTCAATTGTAGCCACTTTAATTAAACCCTAACAAAATAGATAGCTATTTCTATTCAGGGCACAGATAAAAACTAATCCATCGGGCAGGAAAGTGAATAAGGACTACAAATATGAGTAGTTAATTCTACAGAGTCTTTAACTCATCTAGCAGCTGCTGAGGTTTCTTAAATCCGGGTGATACTCTGATCTTATTAAAGTCCGCATCTAGATAGACTAAAGAAGGATATGCAAGTCTTCCATTGAGCATTTGAACTGCTAGACCATTGGCTCCTCTCCTACCCATTGGCTTATAGACATAGGTTTGTCCTTTGAATTCTACTGGCTCTTTTGTTTCAGCATTGAATTTTACAAGTATGAAATTTTCATTTAAGTATGCCACTACTTCTTGATCAGTAAATGTCTGTCTGTCCATCACTTTACACCATCCACACCAAGAAGTGTACATATCCACAAGTACTTTCTTTTTTGCCTTCTTGTTCAATTCTACAGCAGTTTTGAAATCATACCACTTTAAGCCTGATTCTGTCTCTTCTAAAGCTACCGCATTGGTGGCATTGATATGACCACAAGATGTGATATAAAAAATACTACAGATGAAAATTAAAGCTGGAAGAAATCTATAGATCATTTGACAATTTTAATGATTAGGGTACAAAAGTAACACATCCACATCAATAGATCAACCTTAAAATATTTCATATAATATATATATATATATATAAATTGTTTATTAATAAATATTTATGCGTTCATGTATAGTGAATTGGCCGAAGTCAGTAAATTCTATACTTTTGCGATTCTAAAATGAAAAGAATGATAAAATTTAAACTCAATCATAGATGGATTATCCTTTTGACTTTTGCTCTTTCTAGTGTACTGTTTTCATCTTGCGGTGATGATGAGGAAGCGCTGCCTACAATAGAGGAATACGTTACAACTAATGGTCTTACTACTCAGGTCACAAGTTCTGGTCTACATTATATTATAGAAAACGAAGGGACTCCTCCTAATCCAGAAGTCAGAAATGCAATCACGATTAATTATAGTGGTTATCTTCTAAATGGTCAGCAGTTTGATAGTGGTAGCAATGTTACTTTTACTCTGGGCAATCTCATACAGGGATGGCAGGAAGGTCTTCAACTCATAGGAAGCGGTGGAAGTATCAGGCTTTTTATACCGGCTAATCTGGCATATGGAAGCAGAGGAGCAGGAAGCATCCCTCCTAATACTGATATTGGTTTTGACATAGATTTGATCTCTGTCCAATAGACTAAAATTACCTTTCTTCTTGTATCTTTTTGAGTAACTCATAGGACTTTCTCCTCGCAGCGTGGTCATATATGTGAGATGTAACCATGATTTCATCTACTTGAGTTGTTGCTACAAATGAGGAAATCTCTTGTTTTATTTTTTCAGGTCCGCCAATGAATGAATATTTTAAAAACTGATTCATCACAGCAGCAATATCTGGCAACAGCTGAAAATCAGGGTCCGGAGCTTGAAGTGGTCTTCTATTGTTAGTAATGATACCTATGAATACTTTTTGTAGTGATGTGGCAAGAAGATTTGCCTCATCATCAGAATCTGCACCGATGACATTCACACATGCCATACAATAGGGTTCTTTTAATTGCTCAGAAGCTACAAACTCTGATTTGTACACCTTCAAAGCATGATGCAATTGTGCAGGAGCAAAATGACTAGCAAATGCGTATGGCAGTCCAAAAGCAGCTGCCAAATGAGCACTATCAGTACTCGATCCTAATATCCAGATAGGTATATCTAGTCCTTCGCCAGGAATGGCTCTAACATCGGAGGTCTTATTATCTTCAGAAAAATACTGTTGGATCTCCTTCACTAATGAGGGAAACCTAAATGGTGCATTTGGATCTCTCTGAAGTGCCCTAGCTGTCTTTTGATCAGTTCCAGGAGCCCGACCCAATCCCAAGTCTATTCTCTCAGGATATAATGAAGCCAATGTACCAAACTGCTCAGCGATAGTCAGAGGTGCATGATTAGGTAACATGATACCTCCAGACCCTACTCGCAGTGTAGATGTCCCTCCAGCTATATGGCTTATCAAGACAGAAGTAGCAGAACTAGCAATACTCGCCATATTGTGATGTTCTGCCATCCAATATCTATGATATCCCAATTCCTCCACAAGCTGAGCAAGGTCCAAACTATTTACAAATGAATCTGCTGGTGTACCCCCTTCAGTAATGACAGCAAGATCAAGGACAGATAGAGGGATATCCAAGAATGAACTCATGACTTTCTATTTTTTGCAAGGATAGGATCTATATGATCAGTATATCCATAAATCATTATAATTCTGAATAAATACCTTTTTCTGAGTAGCAGCATTCAGAGTCCATCCTAAATTATTTTATTTGAATTGATTCTGTTAATTTGTAATCGATGAGCTAAAAGGGAATGACTGAATTCTTCTATGGTTTCATTAAAAAGAACTCATTATGATAAAAAGGTCTATTTATAAACTAGTTGAGTCCACATAAGAGCACTGCTCAATGAGAGATGGATTTTTATCGATTAACTCACTCATAGCATTCCTTGTAAAATCTGTAGTCACAACTGGTAGGCGGGCAGCTCCCTTCCTCGATTTTGGTCTTTTCCGTAATAACGAATCTATAACACTCCAACGACCACCTAACAGGTGCGTAGCAGATATTATGTATCTACCTACTCCTTAAACACTACATTCGATTTGTTCCAATTTCTTTTTACTTTAACCATATTATTATACCGAAAGAGGGGTAGAAACATTGCAACAGGTAACCGCCTTCCAGATGGTGGTCATTGATTGAATTATGAAAAAAATCCTTAAAACCTTAAAACTAAAATGGGCTGAGTATCTGCTTGAAATGGTTGTGATAATCTTCGGTATCCTATGTGCCTTTGGGCTGAACAACTGGAATGAAAGTAGAAAGGAACGAATAAAACAAGTTGAGCTTTTAATTGAGTTAAAGGAAAATCTGATCGAAGACATAAACGTATTTAAAACATATATAGGCGTACAAGAGGATTTTATAGAGAGGATAACCAGAGCAATGTCACTTTTAGAATCGGATGTGGTAGATGAAGATAGTTTGTCATATTACCTAAAAGGGATTAGTCATTTTGAAGACTATCAAATTAACAGTGCTGCTTTTGAGACTCTTAAAAATTCAGGCTTTGAAAGAATTAAATCAAAAAAGTTGAAGAAAAGCTTAGCGCGCTACTATGATGTCCTAACCAAACAGTTTAGATTCATTGTGGAAAGGCTGAACACCGAACAACGTGATCCCTTAAAGCAATATAGATGGAAGGAACGACAGATCTACAATGGTGAACCTGAGAATTTTCAATTTTATATCAGGACTAAAGATCGATTCTATATAAACTATCTCCATGCAAGAATGAATTGGAAAAAGGCTTATGTTAATGATATGTGCATTACGACACTAGCCTCTGCAAAGCAACTTGTATCCGACATTGAAAAAGAACTAATAAAGTTGAAATAATCGTCATGAATAATCTAGATTCTAAACTTTTAACTATTCTTTCTTTGCTTTTGATTAATCAGTTTAGCTTTTCACAAAATACAATCAAAGAAATCTATGCATCTGAATATGAGCCTGTGGATAAAGAAGTTTATGATATTATAGTTGCAAAGGATAAAGAATATTTTGATGCATACAATACTTGTGATATGCAAAAGCAAGAATCACTATATTCTAAAAATCTAGAATTCTTTCATGACAAAGGTGGTTTGAACTCTTCGAAACAAGAAGTTCTTGCTTCGATTGAAAGAAATATTTGTGGAAAAGTGACTCGAACTTTAATTGAAGGAAGTATTGAGGTCTATCCGATCAAAGATTATGGTGCAGTCGAAATTGGTTATCATAAATTTTATAACAATCAAGAGCCAAACACTGAATCAAAACCTGTTAAATTTATAATGGTATGGAAAAATGAGGAAGATAAATGGCTAATCACAAAAGTCATTAGTCTTCACTAAGAAGAAAAGAGAAAAACAAACAAGAAAAAGGATTTAAATTTACCTTGAAACACATTTTATGCTGAACGTTAGACCAACCTAAAATTGAGAATAGAATCCATCAATTTTAGGTTGGCAAAATCAATTTGCACTGCTAACGCTTAGTCTTGTAAATAGAGTTATTCATAATGAAAAAGTAAATTTCGAAAAACTACTACTTACCTCCTCCTCTTAGTTATGTCTAAACTCCTTCCTACTTTGAGAGATTGATTCTTTCATATCCTACAAAGCTGATAATCACATTCTGTGATTCTTTTGCTTCTATTGAAAATGAACCATCAAGATCAGAAACTCTACCATACTTTGTACCTTCTACTACGATATTTGCTCCTGGTAATGGATTTCCATCATTATCTTTCAATGTTCCCTTCCATGAGCCATCTGTATATTTAACATCTAGCTGAAGCTTTTCCTTTTTCATTTGAAGTTCTCCAACCACTATACTTACCTCGGCGTTATTATCGGCATTTGCCTTAGTAGGATCTAGTTTGAATTCTATGGGCAGGGTCATCACAGTCCTTACTGTCCGTCCTCTTTGTACTCCAGGTTTAAATGAAGTTAATTTGCTTATTACTCTTTCTGCTTCTTGTCCGCATCCAGCTCCTATGCCTTTGACCGTTTGGACATCTGATACTGTACCATTCCGCTCAATAACGAACTGTACATATATTCGCCCCTCTACCCCATTTTTTCTTGCTAGGTCAGGATATCTGATTTCGTTCATCAGATGCCTATATAAAGCATCCATGCCACCTTCATATGATGGTTGCTCAGCAACTATAGTAAAGGTTTCTCTTTCTGAGGCTGAAGAACTTGAATCTTGAGCAACAAGTTTGTCCTCAGTACATGCCATAAAAGTAAAGAGCATAAAAAATAATGTCGTTAATGCACCGAATTTCCAATTGCTCATTTTTTTTGTTTTTTGTTTCATAACTTTTAGTCTTTTTAAAATTAATCCATCATGGAATGAATTGGCCAAACTCAAACCATGGGACTTTAAAATAGAACTGATCAGTATAGACGAATAATGGTCAACATCAAATGACTTAAGAGCATAGGTGTCAGCCTGATATTCGTGTATTTTTTTAATTTCTTTTTGTACAAACCATGCAGATGGCAACCACCAAAAGCATGCTGTATATAATTCGAAAAGGATTAAGTCATAGGTATGCAAAAGTGAAGCATGTGCTTCTTCATGCTTTAAAATCACCCCGTACTCCTGTTGGTGACTAAGAATGTTCTTGTTAAGGAATATCCAATTGAAAAACGTAAAACTTGCTAAATCATGATTGGTTCTACTTATAGTATAACCATCAGTATACTCTAGATGACTCTTTTGCTTTAAGAGTATGATTTTGAATAAATCAAATAAAAATTTGAGTAGAAATATTCCAGTAACAATCAAATATATAGTGAACAGTAATTGATCATTCCAAAACGACTGCACAGATACCGGAGCAAGAACTACTGCTTCTGTTGATTCAAAAGGTAAAGTGGGTGCAACGACCATTACTTCTTGAGTTTGAAATAACTTTGGTAATTTTATAAGAGGAATCACCATTGATACAAGTGCAACCAGGATAAGGTAGAATCTTTGAAGACCATAATACTGCTCTTTGCGAAGTATGAAGAAATATGCAAGAACAAGTACCAAGTGGATAACAGAAAGTTCTATTAGGAAGTTCTTCATGATTTTTTCTTTTTAATCTCCTTAATAAGTTGTTCCAGTTCTGCAATACTGAGATCCTCTTCATTTGTAAAGAAAGAAACCATTTGTTTAAAGGACCCGCTAAAATAATTTGAAACCAAACCCTTCATACATGTCTTAGTATAGGCCTCTTTGTTTATTATAGGGTAATATTTATGGGACCTGCCATGTGGTTCATGGCCCACAAATCCTTTTTGCTCTAATATGCGAATGAAGGTGGATACTGTATTGTAGGCTGGTTTAGGATCAGGCAGTTGGGAGATAATATCCTTAACAAAGGCAAAATCCAAATCCCAAAGGACCTTCATTATTTCCTCCTCAGCTTTGGTAAGTATTTTCATAGTAAATGGTTGAAAAAAATCATTTGAACTAAATTATTAGTTAAAACTATATTTTTAGTTTCAGATATGTAAACAATTCAACTAAATATTTAGTTAATCGAGAAAAATAAATTGCTAAAGCCTTAAATTGAAGGTGTAGCATGCTGGACTTCCTCTGTTATTCTTCTGACATACTTGGATTGTGGTGGTTTAAGAGCATCACTCAATGAGCAATGGATAGATATCGGTGAACTTCACTCAAAGACGTCAACGTAAGACCTACAGCAAGAGAAGTTTGACAGGTAACTCTCTTTGATTCTATCACTCTTTTTGAGTAGAAGTATACTGAGCCATCCTCTATTATTTTATTTAAATTGATTCTGTTAATTTGTAAGAGATGAGCTAAAAGGGAAAGACCGGTGTCTTCTATGGTTTCATTAAAAAGAACTCATTATTATAAAAAGCTTCACATTCATGCTTTATACGGATTGTTCTG
>DKPS01000033.1 GCA_002471345.1 Saprospiraceae bacterium UBA7328 | reverse complement strand
TTTCAAGTACAAAGTTACTGGTGAAAAGTTAATTGAAGAGAATTTTGAAAAAGGTAGGCATGATGGGGTAGTGAATATATACTTTAGAGAACAGGAATTTACTAGAGCAAAATCTCAGCTACCAATTTTACACTGCAATATAAACGATTTAGATTCGCTTTATGAAATTGTTTATAATCTTTATATCGTTGATAAAATTTTATTTGAAAACACACTAGATTCAGTAGGAAGAATTGAGATACAGGATTATAAGGAATTTTTGGTCAGAAGATTGAATGTTGAGTTTTATGAAGGTATTTATTCTGGCAGAGCAAAGTGGAGCTATCGAGGAAAGCCTATCAAAATCGATAATGTAAGAGAGTTAAATAAACAACTCTCTAAAATCAGTGAAAGAGTGTATTCTGCGACACCTGCATTTAGAAATGAAATGGTTAATAAATCAAAATTGTCAGGATCAATTCATGGGGCAAAGAAACAATACACACAAGCACTTATTACTAATTGGAATAAACCTAATCTCGGTTTTGAAGGATATAAAGTGCCGCCAGAGAGGACAATTTATAATACGTTACTAGCCAAAAGTGGAATTCATTACGCTTCTAATGATATGACATCTGCATTCCAAAAACCAACGGATCTCAGTTATTCTAAGTTATGGAATAAATGTGAAGAGTTTATTGAAGAATCAAAATCTAGTCCAAGGAAAATTGAGGAACTTCTTAATCAATTAAGATTAAAACCTTTTGGGCTAAAGGAAGGGTTTCTAGAACTTTGGATTATAACTTTTCTATTTATTAAAAGAGAAGATTATGCATTATACTATGATGGAGTATATCAACCATCGTTTTCAAAAGAAGTGTGTGAAGTTGTTTTAAAAAAATCTAAAATAATTACTATAAAGGCTATCGAAGTCGAAGGTGTAAAATTAGATTTATTTAATAATTATAGGCAGCTAGTAGAAATAGGTGACAAAGAGACAATAACCAATAAAGGTTTTCAAGAAATTGCCAAGCCCTTTCTGGTATTCTATAAAAAGTTATCCAATTTCTCTAAACTTGACACTTTACATTTAAGTCCTCAAGCAATTAAACTCAGAAAAGTATTACTTAACGCAAAAGAACTTGAAAAGACTTTCTTTGAGGATATTCCACAGGCATTTAATCTTAATGTATCTTCTTTATCTGCGGATGACAGTAAAGAGTTAACTAAGTTTATAGAGCAAGTTGAGTTAGCGATCAAAGAATTGAGAACATCGGATCAGCGCCTTAAAGATAGATTCAAAGAAAGGTTGTGTGGCATATTTCAATTAGAGTCAGGTAATTTTGAATCTCTAAGAGATAATCTTATCTCAAGATATACTATCATAAAGCCTTTTTTGTTGGATAAAAGGCAGACCGCTTTGATCAAGAGGATGTCGTCACAAATACCAGATGAAAATGCATATTTCAATAGTCTAGCTCAAGGATTTATGGATAAACCACTCACTGACTTTGTAGACCAAGATGAAATTGCGTTATATCATACGGTGTCTAAGCAGCTTGAAGAGTTTGATAATTTGTTAGATATATCAGGGAATAATATTGATTACAAAAAAGAAAAAGCTATAAAAATAAGCATCTATGCTTCAGATGGGGAGAATTCAGAAAGGCAGCTAATATTGAACAAAAAGCAAATAGCTGCAATAGATAAACAAAAGATGCACCTCAGCAAGTTTCTAGGTGCTATAGATGACCAAAAAGTAATAGAGGGCTTATTGATTCAAACATTGAAAGAATTGAATAATGGAGAATAAAGTGAAACATGTACTAGGGATTTCAGGAGGTAAAGACAGTGCAGCTCTAGCTATCTATTTGAATGATACTTATCCTTCATTGGATATTGAGTATTATTCGTGTGATACTGGCAAAGAACTTGATGAAACATATCAACTTATAAAAAATCTAGAAATTTACTTAGGTAAATCCATCAAGGTCCTTAATGGTGTAGGTAATGAAGAGCTGAATCCATTTGATCATTTTTTAAACAGGTATGGAGGGTATCTTCCTTCCACAATGTCTAGATGGTGTACTAAAAGTCTGAAATTGGCTCCTTTCGAAAAGTATATTGCAGGAGATCAACCTATAGTATCATATGTAGGTATAAGAGGTGATGAGGATAGAGAGGGGTACATTTCTAAAAAGTCAAATGTCCAATCCATATTTCCATTTAGAAAAAATATCTGGAGTGTAGATGTCATTAATAAAGTACTTAGCAATAGTAACAAGGATTTTGTTGTGAATCTATATAAAGAGATGGCGGTCTCTAAATCAAAAGATAGAGGGTTGAAAATATTAGAGGCGGCAGTGGCACCAACATTTAAGATTGATGAAAAACTTGATTCTATCTTGGATCATAGTATTCAGGACTTCAATAAAGTAGTTTTTGCTTTTTTAAAGACCACTTCTTATCCATTAGCTACTTGTGATGACTTTCCTCTAATTGATAATAATGATATACTTGTTAGAGATGATATCTTTAGAATATTAGAAGATTCTGGTGTTGGCGTTCCGGCATATTACAAGAAAAAGGAATACCATGTAGAAATAGATGGAGAGATGAAGACGGGCTATTATTCGAGAAGCAGGTCAGGTTGTTTCTTTTGCTTCTTCCAGCAAAAAATTGAATGGGTTTGGCTATTTGAGAATCATCCAAAGCTTTTTGAGCAAGCCATGAACTACGAGAAAGAGGGGTTTACGTGGCAACAAGGTGAAACCTTAGAAGAGTTAAGTTCGGAGGAACGCAGAGAATCTATCAAAAGAGAACACTACACTAGAATAAAAAGAAAGAAGGCAAAATTTCAATCACCAAACTTAGTAGACATACTTACTGATTCTACGGCTGACGAATGGGAAGTCGACTGGGAAGAAGAAGAGGGTAAGGGTTGTGCTGCTTGTTTTATTTAGTATGAGTAGATTATTATCAAATAAAAAAGACTTGTTAATTACTCTTCAAGAGTTTATTAATGATCATAAAGAGCAAACTATTTACTCTGCTTATATTAAGAGTAATTTTTTGCGCAACCTTCTAGAACAGGTCGACCGAAATATAACCACAATTATTGTAAGATGGGACGGTCAGGACCTTATTAATGGAGCCTCTGATTTAGAGGTTTTTGACGTTTGTAAAGAGTATGGTATTCAGTTATTTCGCAATAAAAATTTACATGCTAAGTGTATTGTTGCAAAAAATGGAGATTGTATATTGGGATCAGCTAATTTTACAAGCCGAGGTATGGAAAACAAAACAAATTCTAATTGGGAGGTTAACACATCTGTGGAACAGATAGACTTAGAATCTCGAATTATTCTTGATAAGATAAAACAAGAATCGCATATAGTTACTTCGGATTGGGTAGATCAAATACGCGACATGCTTTCTATGAAAAATGTTAATAGAGAGAATATTAATTTGATAGATCCACCTAATCTAGATAAAGATTTTTTGATAACATCGTTGCCTATGTGTAGTGAGCCAACACTATTATATGAAGTTTATTCCAAGGAAAGAGAGGTAAATCAAGAAGAAGTGAATGCTGTGTCACATGATTTAGCACTATATGGTATCTCAGAAAAACACCTCAACATAAAATCATTTATGTCCGATTTAGAATTTAACTTTAAATCCCATCCTTTTATAGAATCTTTTTTGAATCGTTTGGAGGATGATAAGGTGATGAGATATGGTGCTGTTGTACGTTGGATTCAAGATAACTGCACAGAAGTACCAGCCCCAAGATCATGGGAATTAAAGCAAAGGCTTATAGTTAATATTTTAACTTCATGGCTTACGTACTTCTATGATAATATTATTGTCACAAAAAAATATCCCAGAGGCTCTGACATCATTGAATTCAGAAATAACTCTGCATGATTTACCCTCAAACATTCCCAATAGAAAGAGAACATGAATTTGCAGAAAAGGAAGTATTTAATAGGTTAAAGGCTCTTAGTGAGACTCATGATATTTTCTATTCTAAGCGCTTTGTAAATACAAGTGGAAAGAAA
>DKPS01000246.1 GCA_002471345.1 Saprospiraceae bacterium UBA7328 | reverse complement strand
TGTATGAAGGAATTGACAATTTCTATGATACTTTTAAAAGACTATTTTCTGGAGAAAAGATGGGTAAGTTGGTATTGAAAGTCCTTGAGGATTAGGAGTCATTACTTCAATGTTGGTAGATTGTAAATAAGAAATTGGGGTAAAGAATCAATACATCGATATAGAATGAAATCTTGTAATTAGAAAATCGAGTGTTCGGTTTTAAACTAAGCCTTGATTAAAAAGATTATTAGAGAATTCTTCAGCCTCCATTTCCAAAGGACTATTTTTATATCCATATTTTAGGCATTGATAAATATATTTTTTCAGAAAAGGAATGTGACCTCCAAGATCTTCGTATTGTTTTACATGGACTAATTCATGAGCTATCAGATGGAGATTCGTTTCATGTTTTTTTTCTACAAGAATAGCATTCCCTAAAGTGAGTCCGACGGGAGCAGATAGAATGGACTTCGTGAAAAGAGAAAGAAAACTGAAAACCCAGCTCAAAGGGTGAGTTATTTCTGAGACTGCTAAAATTCTAATTTTGGTCAAATCATTAATTTTCAAAATTTCACCTATTTCTTTTTCCTTTGAATTCAAGGACCTTCCGGTCTTAAGCACTTTCTTTTCCTTGAGAAGAGTCCATATTGTAGTGATGTAAATGAATGGAGTAAGCAGGAAGATCATAATAACAAATGTTGTCTTGAATAATTATGAAGTTGAATTCAAATTAGCAGTCACTTGTTTATTGAAAATTAATTCTATTGATGTAACTGCAGTCCAACCAAAGACAATACCGAATACTAATCTATGAGTGATTGGCATTGACCATAAACCAAGGCCGAAGCCAGCCATTGATAAAACAAGAGCTATTGCTGTGAAATTTGCGCGCATTCTAATTTTCTTTTGTAACATTGGATTAGAGCCAAGTCTTGAAAGTCCAAATAACCAAAATGCCAATCCAAGGCATATCGATACCATATGTGCTTTAGAATAATGTGAGTTTGGAATATTCATGTCTGTGGATATTGCTGTAAAAGAAAATCCTAGTCCAAATAATGACAATAGAATTGATAATAATTGATTATTTAACAACCTGCCATAACAAAAGCCAAAAACGATCAATAGAATTTCAACTAAAACAAATGCAGTTAGATTGAACCAGATTGCATTTGGTTGCCCCAGTGCTCCTAGTTTACTTATGAAATCGTCAAAAAAACTAAACTCATTATTTGAGAATCCAAAAGTTATCAAAGCTGCAATCAATATAACTACAGATGATAATCCAATAACTCCTACTAACTTTCTTCCTAGTCTCACACTTCTTACTTTTTTCTTTCTGACCTCGGTGGGTTCGAATCATGGATCATTGGGTGTTTCCTTTTCTTAGGATTTTAATGATTCTATTGTATACTATTTCTGATATTGTCCAAAAATCACCTCCACTGGAGCTTACAAATTGAATAACTATTGTATCAATGTCTTTATGATATTTTGCGATACTCTGATATCCAGGTAACAGCCCTGTGTGTTCATATTTATAAATTGATGAATAGACTGTCTGTTCATCTGTACTAAATAGGGACCCATCATTTAAAGCTCTCAAAAATATTCCCACATCTTCAGCAGTAGCAATCATAGATCCTCCCGGAGAAATGAAGTCAAGCATTTTTACATCCTGTTCGAAGTGGGTATCATATCCACTGACAACGTCATTAGAGTCAACTTCACTCAGTAATCCATATGTATGTGTTAACCCAAGTGGATCCAAAATTTCATTTTTAATATAGTCTTGATGACCATAACCCAATGTTCTATCCAGGATATTACCAATCAAAAGATAATTTGTATTTGAATAGTCGTAACGATTATCTGGTTCAAATTCAGAAGGATCATCTACAACAAGTCCAAGTATCTCATTGAGATCAGTAAGTGATTTGTCCCATGGGTACTCAGGGTCATCTATAAAATCAGGAATTCCGCTGCGGTGTTGCAACAACATTCTCAAGGTAATCTCATCAGCATTCTCAATCCTGTCATCCAGTTCTGGTAAGAGATTAGAAAGTTTTTCATCCAAAGACAAACTTTGACTAGTGATCAACTTTGCTGTTGCAGCAGCTATGTACAGTTTGCTGATGCTTGCAATTTTAAATAATGCCTGTGGATCTACAGGCATTTCATTTTCTCTATCTTTCCATCCTGCAGCATGATATTCATTGGGCTTGCCCGGTTGATCAATATACACAATAATCCCATCCAGTTTATGTCTTAGAGCTTGATCAAGTTGTTCCTGAATTGTATCTGGTAAAGGTAATATCCAGGCCTTTACCATATCCCAAGGGGGAAATACCACGAGGCATACCAAGGACACCACTGTTATACCTAGAGTTATTATTCGTTTTGTTTTTTTCATCTTTTAGTCATGAATTTTATCCTTGCAGACCTGTCCATTTTTGTTAATGAAAAGTCTGCTTTTAATTCTCTTGCTGTAACGGTGTATATTATCTACTCTGCAGGATCACTTACATCTGCTTCTGGAGAAGTCTCATTCTATTTATCTATTAAAGCATCTCCTTCATACGTTCTCCAAACTTTATAAGGAAGTTGTTTAAGAGGAATATGTGTATATCGCTGTAGGCCTCTCTTCATTGCATCTCCATCTTCTATTGAGTATAAATCTGTAAAATACTTTTGTGATAAATTCTAATTCTTTCTAATTTCTATATGGATTGAATCAGTGGTTTGAATCCGCCATATGCCATTCGTTTGGCATCAAAAATAATCCTTTTTGAATGTGTCAATGGAGCGATTAAATCTCCCATTCGAGGGTCAGTTGCTACACGCTCATTTGCAAGGTCACGTGTTTCGTGAGATTCGAATAATACCCAACCAAATATGATGGCATCATCCTCATGAGCTCCAACGAATTCAGGAAAAGAAGAAGTACCTTCTCGGTTTAGATCATCTCCGACATATTCGTAGTATGCAAGTGCACCGTGTTCTTTCCATATCACTGCAACGGATTTGGCTGCTTGCTTATATTCGTTTAGATATTTACGTGGAATAGGAAGGACGAAAGCGTCTATGTAGTTTCCCATTTTTTCTTTTCGTTTATTTGAGATTCGCAATTTGGTTAAAATCATGATTTACCAAAAGAAGTATATGCCATATAAGCTTTTAATATGAAGAATCAATATTTTTATAAAATATCACATCACATTGGTCTTCCCCTCCGATAGCACAATTTTAAATATGGAATTTTCTATTCTTTGATTTTTTTTAGATTTTGTAAGACCAACCACACCCCAATCATTGAACCAGAGATCCCTATTAGGTAATTCTCTTGTAATGTTAAATATATTCCGCTGAGCACAGTTATTATTCCAAAGGCTATAAAGAACTTATCCCAAGCTTTGTTAGAATTTTTCATGATACATGATTTTATTAAAGTTAAAGATTCTTTTTACCATGTTCATTATTCTTTTTTTGTCCGTAATTATAACAAAGTAGGAGGTGTGTTGATAATTGTAACTATGCATTTTTTATATGTCATTTGACTTGTCTTTTTGGAGTCAATTACTTTGTCCGAATGTCAACAAGTTGTTATCTGGATCAAGTATTGAAAATTCCTTTTGTCCCCAAGGTTTGATTTCCAATTTTCCATTAGGGTGAATATTCGTTTTGTTATCTAACAATAATTGATAAAAAATACCAATGTTATCTACCCTAATATATACTTGACCATAATTCTCTTTTGGATCAAGATTTTTAAACTCAAAAAAGTGAATTTGAATTTGATCTTTTTCCATCATCAAATAACCTTCATAGTCTGTAGTCCCAAACACTTTAAATCCCAACGTTTTAATGTAAAATTCTTTAGTAATTTCTTTGTCACGCATTGGTAGTTTCGGATTAATATCCGTCAGCATAATTTTATTTTTTTTTAGAGACCAATTTCTTTTATAAGGTTTAGTATTCTTCTAAAGAACCTGATCATTGGTTTTCTTTAAATTCAAATTGTAATTATATCAAAGTCATATTCTCTGAGGACTTACTGTATTGCTGATTTTAATCAATAATGATAATCTATTCATCATTATCAGCTGCAGTTTTTAAATCTTTAGTTTAAAAACTTTCATTGCATTGAGATGTAAAAATTTGTTTTCTATTTCGCTATCTAGATGAAGGTCCTTTAAGTTTTCTAGACATTTTTCAGGTGTTATCATTGGGTAATTTGTCCCAAACATCACTTTGTTTTGTCCATGGCTTTTCATATAGGCTATCACTTCATTTGGATATCTTTTTGCTGTATATGCTGAAGTATCAATATATACATTGATATGTTTGGTAGCTACTGCAATCATTTCTGTTGTCCACGGATACCCTATATGTCCACAGACTATTTTAAGGTCAGGGAAATCAAGTGCAATTTGATCTATATAAGGAATCGGTCTTCCTACCTCTGACGATCTTAATGGGCCTGTATGCCCAACTTGAAGGCATACAGGAATGTCTAAATCCACACATTCTGCATATAATGGATAGTAATATGCGTGAGTAGGAGGTAGATTCCAATGCCATTGCACAATTCTTAGTCCTTTAAATCCATAGTTTCTTACAAAGGATCTTAATTCTTTAACAGCTAGGACGGGTCTATGTAATGGGACTGATGCAATTCCTACAAAACGATCGGGGTATTCATTAATGAAACCTGCTACTACAGTATTAGATATCAGCTCGCCTTCTTGATTTTGCCAACTGCAAATAAGGCCTTTTTTTATATGAGCCTGATTCATCGCGGCAATTGTGATTTCTAGATCTGGAGGGCTAACTTCTTTTCCCACCTCCTCATTATTCCATCTCCTTAGCGTGGAAAGCATAGGATGATTTATGAATCTTTTAGTGGGATGTTGTATCCACACATCTATTACTTTATTTTTATTCATGACTTAATTTGATAAACTGTAGATATCACTTTATTTGTTTGTGATTGAGGACTAAATTAACGCAATTGAATTGTTATGAATTTTACCAATTGCGATTGGGGGAATTTAGGATGATAGCATTATGTATACATAATCTATTGATTTAAAGTCCAAGCTGATCGTATTATAGTTTTGTATCATAATATTGAGGATCATATAAGCTCTGAATTATTTTGACTTTGGATATGTTCAGAATTTACTAAAAAGGTGATTCCCACTCTATTTACAATTGAGTTGCATTCATTTTGGATTGATTTCGCAGTTTGTATTTTTAATGACATAGGTGTGTAATACCTAATTGTTAACCAGGGCTAATAATGTAAATAGGAGTATACTCTTGGTCAGAAAACGTATACTTTTAGCATTCTAAAGATTGGAATGCAAATGATAAATAAATCTCTCTATACAGAAAAGAAAGCAATCCTCAATACTTCGATTAAGGAAGAAGAAATGACGTCAACTGCAGATGGAGAAGTTATTTTGAAAGTAGATAAATATGCACTTACATCTAATAATGTGACTTATGCTGTTATTGGATATCAAGTTAAATATTGGGACTTCTTTCCCGCTCCTGAACCTTGGGGAAAAGTGCCCGTGTGGGGATTTGCGACTGTAGAAGAAAGCAAATGCGAAGGTGTAGAGGTTGGTGAAAAAGTGTATGGTTATTTCCCTATGTCACAGTACTTAAAAATTAAGGCTGGAAAAGTTAACCAGTTTTCCTTTATGGATATTAGTGAGCATCGCCAAGCCCTTGCTCCTATTTACAATACATATAGTCGAGAAGGAGAAATTTTAAATTTCCCTGAGGGAGTTGAAGACTTTATTCCTATTACTAAGCCATTATTCATGACATCTTTTTCGATTTGTGAGTTTTTGCATCTCGAAGATTTTTTCACTTCTGAAAATGTCATAATTACCAGTGCTTCTTCAAAAACTTCATTAGGATTAGCATACACTTTGAAAAATATCCAGAAGGATCATAACAAGAATGTGATTGGTCTTACTTCAACTAGAAATGTCGAGTTTGTAAAAGAAACTGGACTATATAATCAAGTAATTGACTATAAAGATGTGGCAGCTGAAGTGCCTTCTAAAGATTCAGTAATGGTAGATATGGCAGGAAATGGAAAACTAAATCTTGCTCTATACGAACAACTGGGAGAACGTCTCAAACATTTATGTAAAGTCGGTCTTACTGATTGGAGTTCAGCAAATATGGAATCTAAGATACCAGTAGCAAGATTCTTTTTTGCACCAACTTATGCTCAAGGGTTCTTCAAGAAACATGGTCCAGCAAAAGGAAATGAGATCACCACAAAAGCATTGTATTCATTTATAGAGACAGCAAGTAAGTGGATAGATTTAGAATACCTTTCTACATTTGAAGATTTACAATCTACATTCACAGCAATGATAAGTGGTAAAGTAGATCCAAGTAAAGGATATATAATAAAATCCTAGGAGAGTTCTATCCTGTCATCAAGGCGTATATGACCTAGTTTCCTCGGGACAAGATGAACCCCAAAATCTACACCTCCATTATGCTTTTTTCTGTAAGATGATAATGTCTTTAGGGGTTCCTTATTTGGATCTTTGAGTTTTGATTTGGGGTCTATGGTGGTAAAGATGCATCTTTCACATTTTTGAATTACTTCAAAATGACATTCACCAATTTTTATTTCTTTCCATTCGTCCTCAGCATATGGGAAGCACCCTTTTATTACAATATTAGGTCTAAACCTATGAAATGTAATTGGCGAACCAAGTCTACTGTTTAGATCTTTTACTGATGCCTCAGAAAGGAGTAAGATAGGAGCCTGGTCTGCAAAACTCACTAAATCCTTTTCTTTGCCACCATGTTTGGGCAATACGGGTCGATTCAAATCTGAAGCAAATAACATTTTTACCTCTTTTTGAAGATATTCAGAAAACCACTGGTCTATGTCTCTACTGACCTCATAACCGGTCACATCATACGAGAAAATTTTAGCAGATTGCGGTTTTGAATATTGATTTTCTATCGAAAAACTAATCTGTGGTGTCTTATCTAGAACAATAGTTGCCGTTTCATCTGTAATTTGGACTTTTATATCTAACATTTGAGCATTCTGTCTTCCTGTTATTGCTTGCCCAGTAGTATCAAAAAGCGCCCAGTTTCTGTCGTGTTTCAGCCCTGTGTCGGTTATTTCTGCATTGTTTAGAAATTCTCCTCTGCATGACTTAATAGGGTAGCGAAGAAGGCGAGTAACTGAAATCATAGTTTAGAAAAATTTTATTGATACAGGAGTTTTGACATTTGATATTTTGGGATTCTTATTTAGGTTCCCTGAGATTTGGTCAATCTTGAAGGTGACAATATTATCCGAATTTTGATTTGCTACTAATAAGAAAGATCCGTCTGGACTTATTTCAAAGTCTCTAGGAACTGAACCTTTTGTGAATGTCGAGGATATGTGTTTAAGATTCCCATTAGCTTCAATATTAAATTGTTGAATTGTATTATCCTCACTTCTATCACTGGCTCTCATTGCCGCATATAAATATTTTCCAGAGGGGTGAATTTTAATGGCAGCACCAGAGTGTCCGTTTTGATCTATGAGACCATTATGAAGAGAAATGGTTTGAGATAATGCCATTTCCGAACCTCCACGATTTATTTCAAAAGATTGTATCGTAAGATTTAGTTCATTTGTAACATATAGTTTGCCATTAGAAGGATGTACGGCAAAGTGCCTAGGGCCACCAGCTGAAGAGGTGCTTGTTCTACTTATTTCTTTAAGTGTACCATTATGATTAACACTATAAGTAATAATCTGATCAGTACCTAAATCGGAAACATAGACAAAATCACCGAAGCGTTGAATCATGTGGGGGTGTGGCCCTTCTTGTCGCGTTGACCCTAATGTTCCACCTTCATAGTTTATGCTCTGAGGAGCACTCGATAGACTTCCATCTTTGTTAACTTGATAATTGGTTATCCCTCCCATGTAATTAACTACATATAACCTCATTGACGTTTCATCTAAAAACAAATGACAAGGCGCATTGCCAAAAGAAGGAAGAGCGGATACTTTTTTGAAGTTCTCGTCTTCAGAATCAATTGTATATGCATATACTTGTCCCAATTGAGTGCTTCCTGCTACTTCGCTCACTGCATAAATACTTCTGCCATTAGAATGTGTAACAGCATATGAGGGGTTTACAATTCCTGAGATTGCATCTACAATAGTGACGCTTCCGTCCTGTTGATTCATTTCCATCAAATATATGCCATCAGCTTTACCATCGACATGTCCTTCTTTTTGGGTATAAGTGCCAACGAGTAATTTAATTGAAGATGATTTCATCATTGATTTTTTGTGTGGAATGTTTTGATTACAAGAAGTGATTATAAAAATTGAAAAGAAAATGTAGAAATGCCTTATCACGAAGTTTTATTTAATCATGAGATAATTACTGAATGTGAGTATTTTAAGGATTAAAAGTACATTATGATCTATCCAAAAAGTGGAACCCCATTCATAGATTTAAAGAATACATACAAAAGTAAAGTGAGATAGAGTAAAGTAAACACAAGTAAAGTCGCCATTCTGCCAGAAACTTGAATATTGGTTTTTTTATCAATATGGAATGCAAATAGAGGAAATATCTGAAAAGCATGAAGGCCAAAAAAATGAGCTGCTCTAAGGTCGCCTCCCTCCGTACTCCAGTTAAAAAATGGAATTCCAGGACCTCCATCTTCGACCCCTACAGAATGGGCCATATTTGTTATCATGATACTTCCCATATAACTGGCCAATAAGAAAATGGCAATTCCTATAAGTATACTATAGTAGTAGACCTTTTCAAGGTTTGGTTTTTTGAAAACGAACATTAAGAAAAGAACTATACTTGCCACTGTACTTAAAATAATCATAAATCCCATAGCTCCAAACATAATTCCATCGAATTCACTTTCCATATTGAAATGGGAGGAGGTGCCTCTACCTGCTTGTACTAAAATGACCAGGATTTCAATGATCATTGCAATAAATATGCTTTTACTTACAAATTTCCTCCATCTAGAGGTCGTAGGAAAGTAATGAAGCATCCATGCGACTGTCCATACGAATATCGTTATTGACAAGCAGAATTTGATAGGCTTTATCCATGGATTTATTCCCATTACTAATCTGTTATCAAAACTTAATGGAATTAATAACAATGGAGCCACTATTAGAGTAAACATCCCAGCTCTAAAAAGCAGAGAATCTCGATTATAAATATTTCCGAGAAATTCAGAAATTGTCATGATCCGGAGTTTTAGAATAAAGCATTCTTACAATAAAATAAACAGCCAGCCCTATTGGTCCTAGCATAAAAGTAGCTAGCAGAATAGGTATCATTAAAAAGTGATGAATACCATGTTTTTTAGAGTTTGATAGGGCCCACGACCCAACCCAGAGATCAAATGCCAAGTAGTGAATCCATCCTGCCAATGCTGCATGATCATTGGTGAAAAGCTTTTTGACTTCAGCAAGACTACCAAAACCTCCATCGGCATCTCCGAAATAAGCAAAAATAAGCCAAGCATAAACTAGACTTAGCAAGAATGGGATGAGTCCCCAATTAACTATTTTTTTAATTCTTTCATTTAGTGGTGAAATGATTAGTAGGATCCAGCCTAGCATTGTGACGGATCCACAGATCGAAAATATAGATTCTGGTGACATGTTTTTTGTTTTCTGAAATATAGACAATAGTATGGTTTTTGATGCCTTATTTTATTAAAACTGTGAATTCATGGAGCCTTTTAAATCGTGATTATGCGGTAGCCAATGAGTCTTTGGTACAGTTCAAATCAGCTATTTGAATAATGGGTGTTTTGTTGTATGTGAACCAATTGGAAGTGTGAGAAAATTGATGTTATCATCTTTACTCAAACAGTCATTTAAAAGTGAATTACATAGAGCATCAATTCTTCATGGTCCCATTTAATTGTCTCTTTATATGTCATTCCCAATTTTTCTATAAGTAATTGTGACGCTTTATTAGCTGTTGTTGTAATAGCCGATAATTTTGAAATATTAAAAACATCACGAGTAGTTTCTAATATTTTAGTTGCTGCTTCGAAGCCATATCCTTTTCTTTCATATTCTGGAAGTAGGGCAAACCCAATGTCTATACCTTCTATTTTTTCTCGGTCATATAATCCGCATGACCCTATTTTTTCACCATTGGATTTTAAAACCATAGTATAATTTGAGAATCCACGCCTTTCTAATAGAGGGAACATATGATTTTTAATATAGTTAGAAGCATCAGTAAGTGTATGAATACCACGGTCACCTATGTATTGATGCCACTTTGGAGTATTCATAATTTTAAGAACATAAGCTGCATCTTCTAGGCTTGTTGGTATAAGTTTTAATCTATCGGTCTCAAACTCTTTGAATGCTTTATTCATCTTTTAATAAAATATGAATTAAAATATAAGTACAAATATCTAAAGGCTTACTTGTTATATCAGAATACTTAATCAGTCGTTTCTTTTCAAACTAAAAACTTCAGCATTTGAATAAAGTCTACTCTTGATTTCAATTCTTGGCCAAGGGAGAGAACCAAGCTTTTTTCAACCAAAAAATACTAAAATGAAGTTTTCAAAAATGATTTGGATAGCAATATCCGTAGTGTGCTTTCTCTCATGCAGTCTTGCGCTGAAGATGAGAGTGTATTAGATAGTAGTGAAGATTTTACGGCTACAGATGCTCAAGCAAGAGGTAACGGTCCAAATGGTCAAGGACCTAACAATGGACAAGTAGGGAACAATGGCAACAATAGTAATGGCCAGAATGGAAATGATGATCTTGGAGATCGAGGGCAGAACGATGCAAGAAATCAGAACAGTAATCTTGTGCAACAATGGAGCGATGTGTTTTTAGAATTAGATAGATACGCTACAGGTATGCGTCCTAATGCAACAGCTAGAGCTATAGCTTATATAAATCTTGCAGCATATGAAGTGGCGATCCCTTTTTTTAATGGCTACAACTCTAACTCTGAGAGACTATCAGGATTGCGAATTAGTGAAAGAGAGAGAAGTCGTGATGCAAAGTTACCTCTAGCATTAAATACGTCTTATGCTGACGTTCTGGATCACTTTATGATCAATGTTCCATCCAGTGTGAAAAGTATTATTGCCACTTCTGAAAGCAATTATGCTGCAAATTTGAGCGATAATTTATCTAATTCAGAGATTAGATCGTCAGAAAGATGGGGAGCATATGTGGCTTCTCAGATTATTGCTTATAGTCAAACAGATGCAAACGCAGAAGAGCAGATCCAATCTCCACAACCATTTTCGTACGAGCCTCCAACAAGAGAAGGCTATTGGACATACAGTGTAGATCCTGAGCGGGCATTATTTCCGTATTGGAGTTCGGTTAGGACATTCGCTATTTCTCCTCAAGAGACTTCAAGCCAACCCCCTATTACATATAGTGAAGATCCTGGAAATGATTTTTATTCTCAAATGGAAGAAGTATATGAAATCAACAATAAAGCAAAGTTAAAACAAGGAGATGATTTATGGGTAGCGGAGTTTTGGTCTGATGATGTAGAAGGATTAATGATGAGCCCTCCGGGCCGGCAAGTTTCAATTGCTAAACAATTAATGAATCAATTTGACATGGATTTGGAACAAAGCCTTGTAATAATGTTAAAACTAGGTTTTTCTCTTAATGATGCTGCTGTATCCACATGGGCTGATAAATATGAATATATGGTGATGCGGCCAAGTGTATTCTTCAAGGAATTCATAGACCCTGATTATCAAACCAATCTTTATAGACTTGTCTATAGGCCTAATCCTTCCTTTCCAGGATACCCATCTGGTCATTCTTGTTTTGCCTCGGCAGCTGCTGGGGTCTTCATAGATTATTTCGGAGATAATGTGAATTTTACAGATAGATCTCATGAAGGAAGAAATGAATTCAGAGGAACACCGAGAAGCTTTGATTCATTAAGTGAACTGGCGGAGGAAAATGCTTTCTCGCGAATTCCTTTAGGTGTACATGTTAGAATGGATTGTTCAGAAGGAATAAGACTTGGTTACGAAATATCTGATGCTGTGAATAGATTGGACATCAGAAGAAGAGGACCTGCTTAAGGTTTAAAAATATTGATTTCAGTTTGATTATTCTGAAGGCGTTTTTGAAAAAGGGCAACTCTTAGTTGGGTTGCCTTTTTTCTTGCGCCATAATCTTATCTCCCTTGATGAACTTAGGGCTTTGCTTATTTCCATGATTTCAACACAGAATAAACTATATGGGTAGGTAATCCCATGACATTATGATACGAGCCTTTTATCGATTTGATTTTACATATACCTATCCAATCTTGAATGCCATATGAACCAGCTTTATCAAATGGAGCGCCTTCTTCTACATAGTTTACAATCTCTTTATTGCTTAATTCGCAGAACTCCACTGTGGAAGAACAGGAAGTGTTTATAATCTTAGAATCACTCATAAAAGTGGTGCCTGTTATGACTGTATGAGATTTATTAGATAGACTGGTTAAAGTCTTAATAGCTTCATCTTTGTCTTTAGGTTTGCCCAATAATTTGCCGTTTTGAACTACGACAGTATCTGCTGTAAGAATGATATGGTTTTTCGAAAGTTGATCTTTTACAAAAAGGGCCTTTTGATAAGCAAGAAATTGTGGGATAGAATGAACCGACATTTCAGGATCATACACTTCATCCCAATCACACTTTATGACTTTAAATGGGATACCTGCTGATTCAAGGAGAGTGCTTCTTCTTGGGGATTTTGAAGCAAGAAGCAATTGGTTTTTTCCGAGTATATCATTCATAAATTGTAGCTAAAATGGAAAATATAAATTAATAAAGAAGATGAAAACATTAACCATTTTAAGTATCTACTGACTTTTTCATAATTAGACGTTCTCACAATCAGGGCTCCAATCAATATCATAGGAAAAACACAAAATAACATGACATATGCATTCACAAATATCCCAAGGTATTGAGCCCAAGACATTAGCATTAGTGCGGTGATAAGACAAATGCCTAATAAAACATTCCGAGTTTTAGATTCTCCAATTGAAACTGGTAAAGTTTTACAACCTGTCGCTCTATCTCCATTGATGTCCTCTAGATCTTTGATGAGTTCTCTAATCAGAGTGGTAAGAAATACAAAGAATAAAAATCCTGAAAGAAAAACTCTAGTCTCTCCAGTAAGCTTAACTCCCTCAGCAATTAACATGATATATACAATTGGCAAGAACAGCGCTATGACGCATAGACAGCTCACCACTAAGTTTCCAAGAATTGGAATGCATTTCAACTTTGAGGAGTAATAATACAGGAGTAATATCGATGAGATGAAAAAGCCTAGTAATATGATATTATTGGTTATAAGGAAACTAACAGCCATTGAGACAAGAGATAAAGAACCCAATCTCACACTTGCTTTTTTTATTTTCTCTGCAGCGAACCTTTCAGAATGGTTTGCATTTTTATGATTGATAATATCTGATTCATAATCAAAATAGTCATTTACTGAATTCCCAAAAGCAGCAATTAAAAAAGTAGGAATAACTAGCCCAATGATTCCATACCAAACATGAGATGAACTTATGTTAGAACTAGATAAAAGAAGGTAAAAAATGCTAATCTGTAGAAAGAGCAGAAAGAGCAAATTTTTGAATCTGATTAGCTTCAAAAATTGAGAAATTCTATTGATTATCTCGCCACTCATATACCCATTTGGCCTGAATCTGCTCAAGATGTCCTTCACTACAATCTTCTCTTTTGCCTTCAAAAGTTTCGATTTCTAAGATCCATTCGATTAATTCCGTGAATCTGATCCTATAAATCTTACTTTCAGTAAATTCATCACCAAACTTATCGTATAATTTCATGGCCACATCTTCGTGATCTGCCCAATTGATGGGCATATCATTAAAATCATCAAACGGCATATTTTCTATTTAGTGTTCGTGTCCTATAATTTTTCTTTGATCAGGGATAGTAACTTCTAAATCCCCTTCTTCATTTAAGATTTCACATTGACATCCTAGTCTAGATTCTATACGAGGGTTTATAGCCCTATCAATGAAGTCCTCTTCTCGATCACTTATTTCTTTTAACAAGTCATCACCTTTATCTACATAGATATGACATGTGCTACATGCACAGACTTCACCACAATTGTGATTTAGGTGAATATCGTTATCCTCAGCTATTTCCAGAATGGTCATTCCTTGTTCTGAGGGTAATACCATCGTTTCTAGGCTTTCATCTTCAAATCTGAAAGTTATCTCTCCCATCGCTTTACAAAGTCTAAGAAAATCTGTAAAATTATATTATTCCTAAGGTTAGAATAGGTTATAGGTATATTAAGTTTCAAAAATCTTTATAAATATCCTAAGTGGCAGAGAATATTAACGATACTAACAACAATCTATTCAAATATCGGAGTCTGAGGGTTTACGCTTCCACAGAATGGCTGGCTGATAATAAAAAGAAATATCGCCAGGTATTTTATAAAAAAGATATCAGCTTCTTATATATCGAATTTTCATTTATCAATAAAAAATTTGAAGAAGATAATTGGGATATCAACCTTCAGCTTCAATGTTATAAAATAGGAAATGAGAAAAAGAGAATGTGCACCCTCACCATAAATCGTCAAGTGAGTAAATATGATGATACAGTTTATATTAGAGAAGGGTGGGGAAATAAAGAAAAAGGAAGCTTTTGGAAGAAAGGAAAATATGTATGGGAAGCTTGGGTAGAGGATGTAAAAGTTGGAAGTAAATATTTTTATGTTCAAGACATCAAAGGGAAATCTCCTGTGTTGTCCAGTGATTACATGGAATTAGATGATTTATATTTTCATGAGGGCAGTTATGATGATAATGCTGAAGACCCAGACCATATGATCGTGTTTGAAGCTGAATCAACAAGATATGTTTATGCAGATTTGATTGGTAAAAATCGCAATAAATCTGAGGAGTGGATAGGAGAATTTATTCTCAGGTATATAAACGAAGCAAGAGAACTTAAAGGAGAGATCAGAAAGATTGTCAATGTAAAAAAAGATGAAGAAAATTTTAGTATAACAGGAGGATGGGGTAGTAATGTCAAGGGATCTTGGAAACCTGGACTATATCACTTTGAGCTTATTTTTATGGAGAAGCTCGTGGCCCATAGCGTTTTTGAAATATCCGATGAATTCATAGAAGGAGACCCTGTTATCAATGATGACTATCCCACTGTGGAGAGCAAACCAGAATCAGAACCGGATTTGTCAAAATCATCAAAAGAAATCTTCAAGGAATTTCATGGCTTAATAGGGCTGACTGAGATAAAGCGGCAAATCCATGAACATACTACCTATGTTTCTTTCCTGAAGTTGAGAAAAGAGAGAGGGTACAAAGAGGACAAGCATATTCATCTCCATTCTATTTTTTCTGGTAACCCAGGTACTGGAAAGACTACTGTAGCTGGACTTATAGGAAGCATGTATAAGAGCATAGGAATGCTGAACAAAGGTCATGTGCATGTGGTAGATAGAGTTGATCTGGTAGGGGAATTTATTGGTCAGACTGCTCCAAAAGTCAAAGCTGCTATTGAGGCTGCAAGAGGAGGGGTTTTATTCATAGATGAGGCATATGCACTTGCTAGAAATAAAGACGACAATAAAGATTTTGGTAAGGAGGTGATTGAGATCTTAGTGAAGGAAATGGGTGAAGTGGATTGTGATTTTATGGTTGTAGCAGCAGGATATCCTGAGGAGATGGAGTATTTTGTCAACTCTAATCCAGGCCTCAAATCTCGATTCCGTCAACATTTTAAATTCAAGGATTATACATTATCTGAACTATTCGAAATAGTAGGTGTAGCTGCAATTAATTATGAGGTAAAATTGTCTACCGCTGCTTTTTCAAAACTCAAAGAAATCATAAGAGAGGCATACAGAAACAAGGACAAGCACTTTGGGAATGCAAGATATGTCTATGATTTAATAGAAAAGTCAAAGGTGAAGATGGGCCTTAGGATCATGTCTTCAAATCATGTTCATGATGATGAATCAGATGTAGAGACAATCTTACTTATAGATGTATTAGGTATAGATGAAGCCAAGAAACAATCGAAGAACAAATCGCTTCCAATAGATGAACCGTTGTTAGAAGAAGGAATGAAAGTGTTAGATTCTTTGATAGGGTTAGAGTCTATAAAAAATGAAGTGAAAGAACTTATCGAAGTGGTGAGGTTTCATCAAAACATCGATAACAGTCCATTAGATCATTTTAACTTTCATAGTGTGCTCATAGGAAATCCTGGTACTGGAAAGACTACTGTAGCCCGTATTATGGCTAAGATCTTTAAAGGTCTTGGATTGTTAGAAAAAGGTCATTTAGTTGAAGTGGACCGCAAAGATTTAGTAGCTGGATTTGTGGGGCAATCTGCCATAAAAACGGCTAAACGTATTGACGAATCGATGGGTGGTGTTCTATTCATTGATGAGGCATATGCTCTCACCAATGGGGACAGAAATGATTTTGGGGGTGAAGTAATTCAGACCTTATTAAAAAGAATGGAAGATGATAGAGGTCAATTCTTTGTATTTGCTGCTGGTTATACACAAAACATGAAATCCTTCTTGAAATCTAACCCAGGATTGTCATCACGTTTTGATAGAACTTTTGAATTCAAAGATTTCGCGGCTCATGAACTCAATGATATTGCATTATTATATCTAAAAGAGAGAAGCTATTATCTCTCTTCAAAAGCAGCGACAGCTCTTAATGAATATATCAATGCATTGTATTTGAAAAAAGATAAGTATTTTGGTAATGCTCGAGTAATAAGAGGAATCATGATAGATTTAATCAAATCTCAAAATTACAGACTGAGTAAATTAGTGGATAGTGCTATGTCCAATCACATTTTGAAAAGTATCACTTTACAAGATGTTGAGCATATGATTAGTAGTACTCAAAACATTTCATTAAGTCGTGAAGGTAATATCGGGTTTGCGAGAAACAGATAACTAAAATTTTGCTCTTATTTTGAGTTTTCCTCTTCTTCCAAAATTTTTGTATCCAGTAAAGGCTTCAAATCTGTTATTCAAAAGATCAATTCCAATTAGGGATACTTGAACCGCATCAGAAATGCTGTATTTTAGTTCAAATCGCAAATCATGTTGGTAATCAGACTGGTTGGAATATCCCTCAATCTCTTTTGTAAAAGCTACTTGATCACCAAGTAAATAATCGAAAGCCAGATTTATTCTTTTCATAGCATAACTCACACTGCTTTTGACATTGTATTTCTGTAAATGTGTGATGTCTTTAGAATCTATGTCTTGTAATAATTTATATTCTATGCTTTGATTGAACTTTAAATTCTCATGTAAATGGATATGATATCCAAGCTCTAAATTATAGTAAGAGTAATCTAATAGTTGAAATGAAAAGTACTGTAGATTCTCAGGAGTATTGATCCATATTTGATCATTCTTTTTGTTAATAAAAGAGGCGCTCATATTTAGTCCATGAGCATCTTTAATGTCAAAGTCATACTTCAATCCATAAGAATTGACTTCAGTGATTGATGTTGAAAATGATGGGATGTAAATCAAATTGATTTCATTTTGGGTTTCATAAAAGGAATTGAAATTCAGTCTATTTCGATAAAATGCAGTCAATGAATGAGCTTTTCCATTGAGATAGAATTCTGCCCCTGGAAGTATATTAGTTTGCTGGCCTAATGAGAAGAGTCCTGCAATTTTAAAGCCTATATGTGGCTTGGTAAAGGATATATTAAGTCTATTGTTCCACAAATATTTGTTGTTAGAATCATTGACAGTAGATATTTGTCTTTTGTGATTGGAGCTTATATTGAGTGATAATGAAGAAGAAAATTTAGTCGCAATGTTAAGATGATTGTGCAAAACATTTTCTCCTAAATGCATTCTGGTATTTCGTGCTGTGATTAGTGAATTTTTAAGATTGAAATCAGTATTTATTTTTTTTAGCCTCTTGAATAAGGTTATCTGGTGATAATTTTGTCTATAGTTTTCTTCTTTTATTTTGCTACCAATAATTCCAGGAACGTTCTCTTGGTTAAATCCAAATACTCCAAGTTTGGAGAATGAGTATAAAGCTTGATATTCAAACCAAAAGCTTGGCTTCAGATAATATCTTAGGAAGCCAAGGGCTTTCTTTTCATTAAAATCTTTAGAGAGTGTGTTTTGATCATTGATATTCGAATACATTATGTCTATACCATACATGAAATAATTTGGGACTTGGTGTCTAAAGGATGCTTCTAGGTCTAAAATTTGTGAACTACCAAATGCAGCAGAAGCCCAACCTTTGTAAAATTTAGATTCTGATGGCTGATGAGCCAATGGCTTTATACTATATGTCACATCTTCAAGTTTTACAGGAAGAAGGTCCACTTTGAATACTGCTGTTTCAAGTTCTAGTTTTGGCAAATCCAGAGATAGGTTGGATAATATTGGATTGCTCTCAGTTAGATCAAACTGATATGATTTAATGACTTTTAATTCCTGCTCAGATAGATTCTCATTTTGAGCCAAAAGGAATATTGATCCTAGAAAAAAGAATAAAGTTATTAGTATTCTATTCATGAGTTCCATATTGTAGATTAAGTGTAGGGTTAGATTTTGCTTTTAGAAATTTTCTCTTGGACTTTATTTCTTTCATCAGTTCATCCGCTTTTTTTAGAATACTTGAGTCCAATCCTTCTTGAGAAAGTATGGTCTCTATCCCAGAGGTAGCCGCATCTAGTTCTCCTTTTTGAAAATATATTTTGGCTTGAAGTAAAATTACATTGGCAACAAAGTTCCTATCACTTTTACCTCTTTCTAAACTGGCTTGGGATGCAGAATAAGAAGCCTCAAATTTTCTTAAATCATAAAGTCTTTTTGCAACTAACAGAAGGGCTTCTGCCGCTATTGCATCATTTTTACTTTGAGATAGGATGTCGAGATGAAATTTTGAGGATTTATATTGTTGCTTAATGTGTTGTGACTTTACTAGAGATAACCTTATATAGTCTTTTTCATATTCAGACAATTCATTTCCTCTTAATGCTAATGATATATGTTTGTCATGTTCTAATATTCTATCTGTTTTAATAGAGGCTTTGGCTATATTGGCGTAGGCTAGGTCATTTTTTTGTTTACTAAAGTTTTCCTTCAGTATTTCTTTGTTGAAGTGAATAAACTCATTTAGATCACTTTCATTTTGACTGAGATTATGAATGATCCGAATCAATGCTAATTCTTTTGTTTGAGGTGCTTCTTCTATCAGTTGTAGATAGCTATTCACCGCATTTTTTGTGTCAGCTAAGATTTCATAATTCTTGGCTATTTCTTTGAGGCTATTTACACGATACTTTCCGTTTTTATATTTTTTAAGATAATGACCTAGTGCAGTTATACCTTCGGATTTGTTCGTTTGTAATAGCTCTTTGGCAAGATTATAGTCTATAGAATCTTTATTAATATTAGGTCTTTCCTTTAAATCCGTTTTTTCTATGAAAGCATAGTAAGCTTCACTGTCTTTTAGGTCCTTTAGATATATTTCTTCTATTGCAAGAAGAGTTTCTTCTTTTTGAATCATCGTAATATTATCGATGTCAAATACCTTTTTGTAAAAACTGAGTGCTGTTTCCAAATCTCCTTGGTTATATGTGATTAAACCCAATTTTGAAAGTGATTCATATTTTTGAACTTCATTTGAGAGCTTAGATTGATATACTTTTGCAAATTGATCATAAGCTTCTTTTTGCTTATTCATTTGTACTAGAATATTTCCTTTTTTTATCCAGGTATCTACTAAATACTTACTTCCAGGAAATTCCTGTTCCAATAAATCGTATGTACTTATTTGTAAATATGGCTCAGCCATTAAATCTTCTACTTTACCTTTTTGATACAAAGCGTAATCACCAAATTTTACTCGTTGATCATAGGCAAGTGAATATTGAGCTATAGCTTCTTGTTTCATCCCCAATCTGAAAAAACAATCTCCTTTTCTGAGAAGAATATCTTCATACATGGATTCATGATGGGGTTGAGTATTAACTCTGAATGCTTTTTTTAGTGCACTTTCTGAAGAATTGAAAGCTCCAATGGCCGCGGTGAAATTTTCATTCTGTAGCTTGGAGTAGGCTTTGAGATAATATAGTTCAGAGTCGGTATGGATATTTCTAGTAGCTCTCTTTTTATTGATATTTTCATATTTGAGTACTACGTCACTCAATACTTCTGAATTCTTTTGATCAAAATGAATTCTGGCTAGAAGGTGTAATGCTCTTGATGACATGCTTAAGTCATTTTCGAGTTCACTTGCTTCTTTTAAATAGGGTATAGCCTTTGAATAATTTTTTTCTTCGTAAGCCTCTATTCCTGATCTCAATTGCAAGTCCTGATATAAGAGGTTGTCCTTGACAGATTTATTTTTATTCTTAAGAGTTGTAAGTGCTTTATCATATTCACCTTGATGATATAGAATCTTTATTCGCTCCGATTGTGATTTAGTGAATTGTTTTGAATCATCTCCAATTCGTCCTAATGACGAAAGGGCTAATGAAAATTGGTCTTTAGAATAATAGACCTGAGCCATAGCAAGAAGAGCTTGATCTTTTAACTCATTGTTGAAGTTTCTTTGTACAGCTTCTTTGAAAAAAGGTAGAGCCAAAGAGGGGTCTCGTTTGGCATATATAGTTCCTAGTGCAAGCAGAGCATTTTGTGATTCCTCAGTTCCCATTTTCGTGGACTCTGTGAGATGATTTATTGCTTGGTCTTCTTTTCCTCTCTTGAATAAACTCAACCCTACAAAATAATGTTCCTCGGCTGTTTTACAACAATCGCTATCGCTCAGAAGTACATCTGAAAGTTTGTCCCATTTGCTTTCTTTGTAATAAGCTCTACTTAGTAATTCTCTCATAGCTTCTTCATAAATACTTTGAGAAAAGTTTAATTCATTTTTAAGAATATGAATGACAGCAGGATAATCCTCAAGTTGATATTCCATTAATGCCATATAGTAAGGCAGATCATTTTGATATTTTCCTTGATTTTGGAGTTGAGCGAATTTTTCGTAAGACGAATTATACTCTGATGAGAACATGTCGCAAAATGCGGAATAATAGAGATTCTCAAATTTGTAACGATTTTTACCACCATCAGAATGATCAAAGACGAGCTGAGCTTTTTTGAAATCCTTATGCACAAAATTCAAGTAGCCTTTGAGGAATTGATAAGTTTCTCTGTCTTCCTTATTAAAGTCTGATACACTTACGGTCATTAATGTTTGCCTAGCGGTGATAAAATCTTCAGAAATCAAAGATTTTTTAACCAAGGCAAGAATTGTGTTTTTGTTTTCTAAACCACTTATGGATGTTGTGGAGATATCTGATTGATAAGGATAATCTATCAGATTTTCAGCAATAAGGATTTCGTTGTTAATACCATTCCATTTATCCAAGGATAAATTTTCATCAATACCATTGCTGATAGCATGGAGATATAGAGATTCGTCAAAAAAATCAGCTCTAACATCATCTTTTCGATGTTGTCCTGTCAAAGTGATAGATAACGATTCAAATAATAGTATTAACAATATGTATCTGATCATGAGTATCTTATATATTATAAAAATACGAAATATGTTATGATTTAGTGTTTTACTATTGGACTAATTTGACAAGAGTGGCCGTATCCCAAGGGTTTTCCTCCTTTTAGAGAATGAAGAAGTTAATTTTCAGCATTTTTAAACTATTGAATTGGAATAAAATGGAGATATGACCATCCCATTTATGTTTCAAAGTAAAATGTCGAAATGAACATAAGGATCATTAAATCATGGGGTAGAATTATGACCAAAAAACGAAACTCGGTAAATTCAATAGACTTCGACTCAATATACTTTGTAGGTAAT